>NZ_JBEYHT010000055.1:0-52550 GCF_040635425.1 Streptomyces laurentii
CGCGCGCGGGCGGGGGCGCGGGCGGGCTCGTGGGGGGCCGTCGGCCGTTGCCCAGCCGTCACCCGGGCCACCGCCCGGGCCCGTTCGTCCGCGTCGGCACCGCCCGTGCCGGCCCGCGGCAGCGGCAGCGGCAGCGGCAGCGGCAGCGGCAGCGGCAGCGGCAGCGGCAGCGGCAGCGGCGCATCGTGGCTGGTGAGGGTGGTGGGACAGGATCCCGCCGCCCTTCGGCGTTTCCCGCGCTCCTTACGATGCCGCTCATGACGACGTACGCGGGAAAGGACTGCTGGGAAGAGCGCACCCAGGTGCCGCTGCTGGTACTGGCCGTGGTCTTCGGCGTCGCCTACGCCGTGCCGATCGTGACGCCGGGCGCCGATGCGTGGGTGCACCGGCTGTGCTCCTACGCCGAGTGGACGGTGTGGGCGGCGTTCGCCCTCGACTACCTCGTACGGCTCGCGCTCGCCCCGGCCCGGTGGGCCTTCGTGCGCGGCCATCCGCTGGACCTGCTCGCGGTGGTCCTCCCGATGGTGCAGCCGCTGCGACTGCTCCGGGTCGTCTCCACTCTCCTCCTGGTGGGCCGGCGGGCCCGCATGGCCCCTCAGATCACCCTCACCACCTATGTGGCGGGCGCGGTGGTCGGACTGATGATGTTCGGCTCGCTGGCCGTGCTCCACGTGGAGCGGAACGCGCCGAACGGCAACATCAAGACGCTCGGCGACGCGGTCTGGTGGTCCTTCACCACGATGACCACCGTCGGCTACGGCGACCACGCCCCGACGACCGGTCTCGGGCGCTTCCTCGCGGTCGGGCTGATGCTGTCCGGGATCGCCCTGCTCGGTGTCGTGACGGCCAACATCGCCACCTGGTTCATCTCCCGCTTCGAGCGGGACGACGAGGTCGAACGCCGGCAGACCGAACTCCTCGAGGAACTGACCCTCGAGGTCCGCGCACTCCGGGCCGAGGTCGCGCGTCTCTCGGCCCCGGCGGAGGACACCCCCGGCGGCCCCGCCGCGCCCGCCATCCCCGATGTGACGGACGCGACGGAGACGGCCGGCCTGACGGACCCGACAGGACCGCCGCCCGGGGCCCCGGGCGCCGAGGGCGGCGCCGGCGCCCCGGCCGTACCCTCCGTCATCTCTCCCAGATCTTGAACGCCCGCACCTGGTACGGCGTCTGGGGCGCCCAGACGCCCTTCCCCGGATACGTCTCGAACTCGCCGGTCTCGGCGCACTCCGCCGACTGGTAGAAGGTCACCGGCCGGCCGGTCCGGTTGGCCAGGGACTGGGCGCTCGTGCCGCCCGGCAGGGCCGTACAGCTGTCGATGTCGACCGCCGACAGCTCGTACGTCTGGGCGCGGCCCTTGAAGTCCGCCTTGGGCCAGAGGCAGAGCTGGCCGGGTCCGCAGGCACCGAGCACGCCGCCCGCCCGCACTCCCGCCGCCGGGCCCGAGGCCGCACCCGAGGCCGAGGCCAAGCTCGCGGCCGGCGCCGCCGCCGAGGGAGCCGCCGAGGGAGCGGCCGAGGCTCCGGTCGACGGGATCGTGAGCAGACAGCACGCGGCCAGTGCGCCGGCGGCGGCCTGGATCGTCTTCTTCTTGTGCGCATACATGCAGGTGAACCCCCGTATCGTTACTCTCTGTAATCAGAGAATGCCGGATGGATCCCGGCAGGGGAAGAGGGGCCGCCCCCGTTCACGCGAACGGGTGACAACCCCTCAAGAAGGACCCTGCGGGCCGGGAGTGCTAGATGTGGGCCGCGCCCGCGCCCGCCTCCGCGTTCTCGCCGCGCTTGGTGAGCGTGGCGACCAGCGCCGCGACGACGGCCACGCCGCCCGCGACGGTGAAGGCGAGCCCCATGCCGTCCATGAAGGTCTCGTGGATGACCTTGCCGATGGCGCCGAACAGGTCGGGCGTCATGCCGGGCGCCTTGGCGAGCTCCGGCGGCACCATGCCGAACTCGGCGGCCTGCTCCAGGCGCGGGTCCGGCGGCACCGGGATGCCGGCGGCCTTCCAGTTCGCGGTGAAGGAGTCGGCCACCTTGGACGACATGACCGCGCCGAGGACGGCGGTGCCGAGCGCGCCGCCGACCTGCATCGCGGCCTGCTGCAGACCGCCGGCCACGCCGGACAGCTCCAGCGGCGCGTTGCCGACGATGACCTCGGTGGCGCCGACCATGACCGGGGCGAGGCCCAGGCCGAGCAGGCCGAACCAGAGGGACATCGGCAGCGTCTCGGTGCCGGGGGTGAGCGACAGCATGCCGAACATCGCGGCGGCCGTGCACACCATGCCGCCGACCAGCGGCACCCGCGGGCCGAACTTGGTGATCAGCGCGCCCGCCAGCGGCGAGGAGACGATCATCATGCCGGTCAGCGGCAGCAGGCGCAGACCGGCGTCGACCGGGCCGAGCCCCTTCACGCCCTGGAGGTAGAAGGTCACGAAGAACAGGCCGCCCATGAAGGCGAAGGCCATGAGGAGCATCAGCACGACACCGGCCGACAGCGGCACGGAGCGGAACATCTGCAGGGGGATGAGCGGTTCCTTGACCTTGGTCTCCCAGACCGCGAAGACCACGAAGAGCAGGATCGCGCCGACGAGGCAGATCCAGGTCTTGCCACCGCCCCAGCCCCACGAGTCGCCGGCCTTGATGAGGCTCCAGACGAGCAGGCCCATCGCGGCGGAGAGCAGCAGGATGCCGGGGATGTCGAAGGAGCGCGGGGCGTTCTCGGCGCGGTGGTCCTTGAGGATCAGCAGGCCGAGGACGAGCGCGACGACGCCGACCGGCACGTTGATGAAGAAGACCGACTGCCAGCTGACGTTCTCGACGAGCAGGCCGCCGACGATCGGGCCGCCGGCGGTGGAGGCGCCGATGACCATGCCCCAGATGCCGATGGCCATGTTCAGCTTCTCGGCGGGGAAGGTGGCGCGCAGCAGGCCGAGCGCGGCCGGCATGAGCAGGGCGCCGAAGATGCCCTGGAGGACACGGAAGGCGACCACGAGCCCGATCGAGCTGGAGAAGCCGATGGCGGCGGAGGCGGCGGCGAAGCCCGCGATGCCTATGAGGAACGTCTGGCGGTGGCCGAAGCGGTCGCCGAGCTTGCCGGCGGTGACGAGGGCGACGGCGAGGGCCAGCAGGTAGCCGTTGGTGATCCACTGGACGTCGGAGAGCGTGGCTCCGAGGTCCTTCTGGATGGCGGGGTTGGCGATGGCCACGATGGTGCCGTCGAGGGCGACCATCATCACGCCGACGGCGACGGAGAACAGGGTCAGCCACGGGTGGCCGCGCAGTCCCTTCCCCGGCGCCGAGGCGGCCGCCGGGTCACCCCCCTGGCCCTGCGGGACCTTGTCCATGGTGATCTGACTAGTCATACGATGAGGCTAGTGTCAGCCGCTGACAATTGACAAAGCATTTCATGCGCCGGTAACTGTCATGTAGCTCACAGCGGTCCCGGCCTGGAACGGCGCGACGAGTCCGTACCGTGGAGATCTTGTCGGCGACCGCACCGGCGACCGGCGGCACTTCACGGACGATTCACCGACGATTCGTCAGCGCCGCCACCGACGGTCTCCCCGCCGACCCCCTCGAAGACCTGACGGATGAAGGGCCCCCGTACGTGACACTCCCGGTTCCCGGCCTGCGCGAGCGCAAGAAGCAACGCACCCGCGACGCGCTGGTGCGCGTGGCACTGGAACTGTTCGCCACCCAGGGGTACGAGCGGACCACGGTCGACGAGATCGCCGACGCCGTCGACGTCTCCCAGCGGACCTTCTTCCGCTACTTCGCCACCAAGGAGGACGTCGCCTTCGCCGTCCAGCAGATGGTCGAGGACTGCTTCGTCCGCGCCCTGGCCGAACGCCCCGCCGAGGAAGGCCCGTTCGACGCCATGCGGCATGCCGCCCTCGAAGTCTGGCAGACGGTCGGCGAGGCCATCCAGGAGATCGTGCCCGTCGACCTCTACCTGCGCAACTTCCAGCTCGTCGAGTCGACTCCGTCCCTCCTCGCCGCCCATCTGCGCCGCTCCACGGAGATGGAGGAGAGCGTCGCCCGGCTGATCGCCGAGCGCGAGGGCCTGGACGTGGACGCGGACCCGCGCCCCCGGATCGCCGTCGCCGCGTTCAGCTCGGTGCTGCGGGTGACCACCCGGCTCTGGGGCCGCGAGGGGGACCCCTCGTTCCAGTCGATCTGCGGGATCACCGAGCGGTATCTGGACCATCTCGGACCGGCGCTCGCCCCGCGCTGGCGTACGTGACCGACGCCACACCGGCACCGGGGTCCGCCCCCTCCTCCCCGCCCCCTCCGCACCCGGCCGATCCGCCCCGCCGCGCGCGACACCTCCGCGACACCCCCGTGCCGGCGCCCGTGACCGGCCGGTCACGGCCCGCACGCGACGCCGTCCGAAAACGGCCGGACACCCCCGTCCGCGCGTACGTGATCTCACCCACCGTCACCCTCGCCTCCCCCGCCCGGTGATACGGGTCACCTGGCGCACGGGCACTCAGGGAAGCCCCCTAGGGTGACCCCCAATGCCTTCCTTCGACTCCTCGCCCACCCTCTCCGTCTGGCGGATGCTGCTCGCGCTCGCCGTGGTGTTCGTCCTCCTCGCAACCACCGGGTGGACCACGATCCGGCCCCAGCCGACGGCCAAGGACGCCCGCTCCCAGGACCTCGTCGCCTGGGCGCACGACCGGATCGGGCGGCGCGCGCTGCCCGACCCGTCGGCCCCGGCCCGTACGGTGGCGGCGTTCTTCGCCTCCCTGCGGCCCGCCCAGCGCCTCCGGCTCGCCGAAGCCCACCCCCTCGTCGTGGGCAACCTCGACGGCGTCCCCGTCTCCCTGCGGTACCGCGCCAACCGGATCTCCCTGGCCCGCGCGCTCGCCGCCGAACGCCCGCGCCTCGACGATCCGCGGCTCACCCCGGACGGCCATCAGGAGGCCCGGCGGCGGGTCGACCGCTTCGCGTCCCTGCTGCGCCCCGGCCGCCAGATCCTCGCCTTCGACCCGGGCGGCGCGGGGCGTACGGCGGAGGTGCTGGGCGACCTGGAGCGGGCCCGGCGGGTGTCGGTGATCGTGCCCGGCGTCGACACCAATCTGCTCACCTTCCAGAAGACCGCGCGCCGTTACTCGGCTCCCGCCGGGATGGCGGACTCGCTGTACGCCGCCGAGCGTGCCGCCGACCCCCGGTCCCGTACCGCCGTCATCGCCTGGGCCGACTACACGGCGCCGGTCGGGGTCGGCATCGACGCGGCCATGGGGCGGCTCGCCGAGAACGGCGCGGTGCGGCTCGTCGGCCTCACCACCGCGCTGCCCGGGGACGCGCGCGTGGTGCTCTTCTGCCACAGTTACGGCTCCGTGCTGTGCGGGGTCGCCGCGCCGCGGCTGCCCGATCGGGTCACCGATGTCGTGGTGGCCGGCAGTCCGGGGATGCGGGCCGACCGGGCCGCCGATCTGGACACCCGGGCCCGGGTGTGGGCGATGCGGGACGCCGACGACTGGATCGCGGACGTGCCGCACCTGGAGCTGGGCGGGGTCGGGCACGGCACCGATCCGGTGGCGCCGGAGTTCGGGGCGCGGCTGCTGTCGGCGGCGGGCGCGAACGGGCACGCCGGGTACTTCGAGCCGGGGACCCGGAGCCTCGCGAACTTCGCGGCGCTCGGAGTCGGCTCGTTTCGTTCGTTGAGCTGCGCGAGCGCCGACAGCGCTTGTCTCCGCGGAATCTTCGGCGCGACAGCGGGCTGACGCGCGTAGATCACGCCATTTTTACGGTACTTACGGAGGGGCGACGTCCGGGCATACGCCGCATACGATGAGGCGCATGGGTGATGAGCTGGCCGGAATTCATGCCACCTGGGAGTTCGAGAGCGACGCCGTCGTCATCCGCTTCGAACGGGGGATTCGTATACCGAAGCTCTTCCAGGCACTGCGCGAGCGGCGCATCCCGCACGAGGCACTGGCGTCGGTGACGCTCGCGCCGGGCGCGCGGGGGACCGTCGTGCTGCACGCCGTGCCGAGAGCGGGGGCCGATCCGCTGATCGAGGCGGCGGCGGGGCAGCTGAAGTGCGGGAACGACCCGTACCGCCTCGTGCTGCCCGCCGACCGGGAGACGCTCGCCGAGTACTACCGCGACGAACTGCTCGCCGCGCTCGCGCCGCTGGACACCGAACGGCCCGCGGACGGCTTCCTGGTGGAGGCGCCGCGCGGGCCGCAGTCCTTCAAGGCGTACGACGGGAAGGCCTACTTCGACGGGGCGTCCGAGGTGGCGTTCCGCTGGTCGTGGTCGGGGGCGTCCTCGGAGAAGTGGAAGGCGGGCGACCAGACCTTCCAGGCGCGTGAGCTGAGCGGCGTCGAGTGGCGTTCGCCGGAGCTGTTCGAGGGCTATCTGCGGCTGCTGCCCCGGGACCGGGAGGCCGTGCCGGACGGTGGGCAGGGGGGGCGGCCGGCGATGCCGCCGGACCACGACCCGGCCGCGCTCGTGTTCGGCGGCGGGCGGGGGCCGGTGCACCAGTCGCTGCCGTTCGCGGCGGCCGTCCTCGCGGCGGTACGGGGCGGTGGCGCGGGCGCGCGGGTGCCGGTCGCGGTGCCGGCGGCGACGCGGCCGAGGGATCCCGCGGGAGTTGCTGAAAGGATTCGGCACTTGAGCGAACTGCATCAGGCGGGGCTCGTCACGGACGAGGAGTTCAGCGTGAAGAAGGCGGAACTGCTCGCCGAGCTGTAGCGCCCGGTATCAGGGGTGCCCCGCGCGGACCGCGGGCCGGCGGCCGGATCTCGTACCCGGGTATGACCTCGCGGTCCGTCCCCGGGTATGACGTCCCGCTCTCCGGCCGCTGCCTACCCTGGGCGGGCCATGAAGGATGACACGGAAGTCCCCGAAGCCCCCGGCGCCGTCCGGGAAGACCCCGATCCCCCGGGCATACGGTCCGCCGGACGCGCGGCGCGCGCCCGGGCCGCCGCCGTACGCGGGGCCGCGGCCGTACGCACCGGTGCCCGCGCGACCGCCCGCGGCGCCTCGGCCGTGAACGCCCTCGCCGGCCGGGCCGGCACCGCGCTCGCGTCCCCGTCCTGGCGCGAGGAGGCGCTGCTCGCCCGCGCCGCGTCGCCGTGGGTGCGCGGGCTGCCGTACGCGGTCGCCTTCGTGCTCGTCGTCGTGCTGCTGCCCGTCACCATCACGCTCCTGATCAACGAGTACGGGGTGAACGGCGCCCTCGCCGGTCTCGTCGGCACCGCCCAGACCGCCCCGCTGCTGCTCGCGGTGACCCGGCCGCGCCAGGCCTGGTGGGTGATCTTCGTGGCGGACCTGGCCGGCGCCGTCTTCATGCGCCTGGCCGGCCCGCCGCTCGACCTGCCCTGGCCGTGGACGCCGACCGTGGTGATCGGCTACCTGGCGCTGATGGTGGCGCTCGGGGCGCGCGAGACGCGGCGCACGCTGCTCGGGGTGTGGCTGATGACCGGGGCGGCCGGGGCGCTGTTCGCGCTCGTCTCGCCCAGCCGGGTGGACGGCATCCCGATCGTCCTGTTCGTGCTCAGCGGTGTGCTGCTGCTGCTCACCATGACCCTGCGCTGGCGCGGCGAGGCGGAGCGGCGGCTGATGGAGCAGGAGACCATCAGCGAGGCGGAGCGGGCCCGTCGCACGCTCCTCGAGGAACGCGCCCGGATCGCCCGCGAGTTGCACGACGTGGTCGCCCACCACATGTCGGTGATCACGGTGCAGGCGGACTCCGCGCCGTACCGCATCCCCGATCTTCCGGAGCAGGCCCGTGAGGAGTTCGCGTCGATCGCGGCCGGGGCGCGCGAGTCGCTGGCGGAGATGCGGCGGCTGCTGGCGCTGCTGCGCAGCGAGGGCGCGGAGGGCGAACGGGCCCCGCAGCCGGGCCTGGACCGGGTGCCGCAGCTGGTGGAGGCGACGGTACGGGCCGGGGTGCCGGCCGCGTTGTCGCTCGCGGCGGCCGGGCTCGACGGGCTGCCGCAGGCGGTGGAGCTGTCGGCGTACCGGATCGTGCAGGAGGCGCTGGCCAATGTGGTCCGGCACGCGCCGGGCGCCACCACGCGGGTGTCGGTACGGGTCGACGACGAGGGGCTGCTGAACGTCCTGGTCGTCAACGGGCCGCCGACCCACACCGGTTCGCCGGTCGAGGGCGGCGACGGGACCGGGCACGGGCTCGTCGGGATGCGGGAGCGCGTACGGTTGACGGGTGGCTCGCTCGACACCGGGCCGCTGCCGGACGGCGGTTTCCGGGTCGCCGCCCGGCTGCCGACCGGTGCCGCCGGGCCGGCCCCTGGACCGGACCCCGCCGATGCGGCCGGGGCGGCCCGTACGGCCGGTGCGCGCCGTACGACCGACACGGCCCGGACAGCCGGCACCGCGACCGCGGACGGCGGCCCGGCCGACGACAGCTGAGGATGCCCGTGCCCGAGACCATTCGCGTGATCATCGTCGACGACCAGGCCATGGTGCGGGCCGGGTTCGCCGCCCTGCTCGCCGCGCAGCCCGACATCGACGTGGTGGGCGAGGCGCCGGACGGCCGGCAGGGCGTGGAGGTGGCGCGCGCCGCGCACCCGGACGTCGTGCTCATGGACGTACGGATGCCGGAGCTCGACGGCCTTTCGGCGGCGCGCGAGATCCTGAACCCGCCCCCCGGGGTGACGCACCGCCCCAAGGTGCTCATGCTGACCACCTTCGACGTGGACGACTACGTGTACGAGGCGCTGCGCGCCGGGGCGTCCGGCTTCCTCCTCAAGGACGCGCCGCCGGCCGATCTCATCGCGGCCGTACGGATCGTGGCGGCCGGCGAGGCGCTGCTGGCGCCGTCCGTGACCCGGCGGCTGATCGCCGATTTCGCCGCGTCCCGGCCCGCGCCGCGCTCCGACCGGGTGGCGCTGCGGCTCAACGGGCTCACGCCGCGCGAGACCGAGGTCCTCGAACTGATCGCGCGGGGCCTGTCGAACCAGGAGATCGCCGGAAAGCTCGTGCTGGCCGAGCAGACGGTGAAGACGCACATCGGACGGGTACTGGCCAAGCTGGACCTGCGCGACCGGGCGCAGGCGGTGATCTTCGCGTACGAGTCGGGGCTCGTGACGCCCGGCACCAGGTAGGCGGGCCGGGGCGGGGTGTTCCCCCGGGGGATATCCCCACCCCCGGTCTGCGGGCCGCCGCTCCTCCACCCCCACCCCCGGTATCGCTTCGCGGTTGGCGCCCCGGTGTGACGTGCCGCCACCCCTCCGCTTCCTACCTTCCTCTCGCCACACCGAGGACGTCAGGAACGGAAAGGGGAGGCCCCCATGCGCCGCTTCACCAGGACTTTGGCCGCCGCCGTGCTCACCGCCACCATGGTGGCCGGGACCGCGGGCTGGGCGTCGGGGAACCCCCAGCGGCCGGTGACCGGTTCGCCGGCCGGGACGGCGGCCTGGGTCGCCGACGGGCTGCCCGATCCGGGCTCCCTGACGCCTGATCAGGTCGCCGCGTACTTCCAGGGGTTGGGCGAGGCCGGGCGCCAACGCCTGCTGCGCGAGCACCCCGACGTCGTCGGCAACCTCGACGGCGCCCCGCTCGCGCTGCGGTACGCCGCCAACGCCCGTACGTCGCGGGGGCGGTTCGCGGGGCAGCAGGTGCTGGCGTACGACCCGCGGGGGCGCGGGCAGGCCGTGCTCGTCCTGGGCGACCTGGCGACGGCCGCGCACGTGGCGGTGATCGTGCCCGGGTCCGACACCGACGCGGACCATCTGACGAAGCTGCGGGACAAGGCCATCGCGCTGTACGAGGCGGCCGGCGGCCGGACGGCTGTCGTCGCCTGGGCCGGTTACACGACCCCGGTCGGCGTCGGCCTGGACGCGGCCACCGGGACACTGGCGGAGGCGGGCGCGGCGCGGCTCGTCCGCTTCACGCGGGGGCTGCGGGCCGTGGGCGCCGCCGAACCGGCGCTGTTCTGCCACAGTTACGGGTCGGTGGTGTGCGGGCTCGCCGCGGGCGGGGTCCGGGCCACGGACCTGGTCGCGATCGCCTCCCCCGGCATGCGCGCCGACGACGTGGCCGGGCTCGGCACCGGTGCGCGGGTGTGGGCGGCGAAGGATCCGGACGACTGGATCGACCGGGTGCCGAACGTCGAGTTCGCGGGGCTCGGGCACGGCACCGACCCGACCGACCCCGCGTTCGGGGCCCGCCGCGTGCCGGCCGCCGACGCCCACGGCCACGACGGCTACTTCACGCCCGGTACGTCCTCGCTGCGCGCGTTCGCCGCGATCGCCGAGGGGGCGGCCCGATGAAGACGCCGCGCGTGCTGACGACGCTCTCCCGCACCGCCTCCACGATCGAGGCCCGCACCCCCGTCCACCGCGACCGGGCGATCGACGGCCTGCGCGCGCTCGCGCTGCTCGCCGTCCCCACCGGGCACTGGCTGCTCGGCGGCTTCACCCTGTCCCCCGCCGACGGCGCGATCCACAACGCGAGCCCGCTGAGCACGTTCGGGGGTCTCGCGCCGGTCAGCTGGGTGCTGCAGATGCTGGGGATCTTCTTCCTGGTCGGCGGCTACGCCTCGGCCCTCTCCTACCGCCGCCACCGGGACCGCCAGGGCACCACCCGCGCCTGGCTGACGGGCCGGATCGCCCGCCTGGGCCGGCCGGTGCTCGGCGTGACCGCCGTGTGGGCGGCGCTCCTCCCGGCGCTGCGATACGGCTTCGACGTGCCCGTCGCCACCCTGCGTACCGCGTCGACGCTCGTCATCCAGCCCCTGTGGTTCGTGGGCGTGTACGTGGTGGTCACCGCGCTCACCCCGTACTGCGTCCGCGCCGCCCGCCGGCTCGGGGCGTGGGCGGCGGCGCCGCTGCTCGGCTCGGTCGCCGTCGTCGACTTCCTGCGTTACGGGCCGTACGCGGACGCCATGCCGTCCTGGCTCGGCGCGCTCACCATCCTGCCGGGCTGGCTGTTCGCCTATCAGCTGGGCGTGTCCTGGGGCGAGGGGCGGCTGACCCGCCGGCACGCGTGGGGGCTGCTCGCGGGCGGGGCCGTGCTGTTCGCCGCGCTGCTGCTGTGGTGCGGCTACCCGGCCTCGATGGTGGGTGTGCCGGGCGCGGACCGCACCAACTCGCATCCGCCGTCGCTGCTCGTCCTCGCCCTCGCGGCCACGCAGAGCGGTGCGGCGATCCTGCTGCGCGGACGGCTGGCGGCGCTGCTGCGGCGGCCGGCGCTGTGGGCGCCGGTCGTCGTGATCAACCTGTCGGCGATGACTATCCTGTGCTGGCACCAGACGGCGATGCTGGCGGCCGCGATCCCGGCCTCGTACGGGGGCGAGCTCACCGGGCTGGTCGGCGCGCCCGACTCGGCGGGCTGGATCCTGGCGCGGCTGGCGTGGATGCCGGTGTTCGCGCTGCTGCTCGTCCTGATCGGCCGGTACGCCCGGACCTTCGAGTCCCCGTGGACCCGGACCGGGCCGGCGCGGCGGGCTCTCGCGGGCGCGCTGGCGGCGGGGTTCGCGGTGTTCGCGCTGGGTCTGGCGTGAGGACGCGGCCGGGCGCGGCGGGCCTTCGCGGCCCTTCGCGGCTCAGCCGTCGGTGGCGGCGGGCCGCTGCCGGCCGGCCCCGTTCAGTACGGAGTCGAGCAGGCCGGGGAACAGGGTGTCCAGGTCGTCGCGGCGCAGCCGGATCAGCCGGGAGCGGCCCTGGACGGTCGTCCAGGTGATCCCCGCTTCGCGCAGGACCCGGTAGTGGTGGGACAGCGTCGTCTGGTGGACGTCGAGGTCGCCGCCGATGGCGGTGCAGTTCTCCTCGCCGGTGACGGCGAGCCGCTGGATGATCTCCAGGCGTACGGGGTCGCCGAGCGCGCGCAGCACCTCCACCATCCGGATCGCCTCGGTCGCCGGCTGGGACACCTCGCGCATCGCTCCCTCTCCCTCCCGCTCTCCTCCGTCGGCAGGTGCCGGGGCCCACGAGCCTAGCCACACATTTATACATGGACAAGCATCCATGTATTTGCCTACAGTGCCGCCCGTCCGCTTCCGCCACGCGCCGGAAGACCGGAAGCCGGAAAGCCGGAGGACCGGAAGACCGGAAGACCGGAAGAACGGCAGTCCACCCGACCGAAAGGGCGGCACGACCGATGCTGAAACGACTCCTCCCCTTAGCCCTGGCGACCTTCGCCGTCGGCACCGACGGCTTCGTCATCGCGGGCCTGCTCCCCTCCATCGGCGCCGACCTGGGCGCCTCCACCCCGGCGGCCGGGCAGCTGGTGACCGTCTTCGCGCTGACCATGGCCGTGTCCGCACCGGTGACCGGGGCCCTCACCAGCGGCCTGGACCGGCGGTCCGCGCTGCTGATCGCCCTCGGTGTGTTCGTGCTCGGCAACGCTGGCACCGCGCTGGGCACCACCTACGAAACCGTCATGGCCGCCCGGATCGTCACCGCCGTGGGCGCCGGCGTCATCACCTCCGCCGCCTCCGGCACCGCGGCGGCCCTCGCGCCCCCGGAACGCCGGGGCCGGGCCCTGGCCTTCGTCATGGGCGGACTGACCTCGGCGACCGCGCTGGGACTGCCGCTCGGCACCCTGATCGGCCACGCCGACTGGCACGTCACCCTGTGGGCCGTCGCCGGAATCGGGCTGCTCGCGGCCGCCGGCATCGCCGTCGGCCTCCCCCGGGTGACGCTGCCCGCCGCGTCCCTGTCCGACCGGCTGCGCCCCCTCGCGCAGGGCCGCGTCCTGGCGCTGCTGGCCGTGACGACGCTCGCGTTCCTCGGCACGTACACGCTCTACACGTACATCGCGCCGGCCCTGCGGAACACGACCGGCGGCGCCGCGACCCCGCTGACGCTCGCCTTGCTGGCCTGGGGCGTCGGCACGCTGGCGGGGAACATCGCCGCCGGCCGGCTGGTCGACCGGTTCGCCGCCGGCCACGTCCTCACCGGCGCCCTCGGCCTCGCGACCCTCACCCTGGCCGTGACCCCGCTCGCGACCCGTACCCTCGCCTCCGCCCTGGTCTGGGCGGTGTTCTGGGGCGTCAGCACCGGGGTCGTCGTCCCGCAGCAGCACCGGCTCGTCGCGTTCAGCCCCGCCGCCGCGCCCGTCCTGCTCGGCCTCAACTCCTCGGCGCTGTACGTCGGTGTCGCGCTCGGCGGCGGCCTCGGCGGGCTGGCGCAGCAGTGGTTCACGGTGACGCCGGCCGGGCTGGGGCCGGTGGCCGCCGGCGTCACCGCGCTCGCGCTCCTCTGGCACCTGGGAACCGCGCGCCGCACCGGTGCCACCGTACGGGCGGACGCGGCGGACGCTGTGGAGAGGGCCGACGCGCCGGCGACGGCGGTCCCGGCGGTTCCTGCGGCCGGACCGGAGAAGTCCCGCACGTGATCGGGCCCGGCGGCGCCCCCTCAGGCCTCGTGCCCGTCAGCCCTCGCGGGCCACGGACGTGAAGCTCATGTCCGGGTAGCGGTCGCCCGCCACCTGGCCGGCGATCGGCTCCAGGGCGGCCAGCTCGTCGGCCGTGAGCGTGATGCGGGTGGCCGCCGCGTTCTCCAGGAGGCGGGCGCGCTTGCGGGTGCCCGGGATCGGGACGACGGTCAGGCCGTGGACGGCGGACCGCTGCTGGACCCAGGCGAGGGCGATCTGCGCGGGGGTCACGCCGTGCGCGGCGGCGATCTTCCGGACGGGCTCCAGGAGGGCCGCGTTCCGCTCCGCGTTCTCGCCGCTGAAGCGCGGCTGGTGGCGCCGGAAGTCGCTCGTCGACAGGTCCTTCGTCGCGTCGGCGAAGGCGCCGGTGAGGAAGCCGCGGCCGAGCGGCGAGTACGGCACGAAGGTCACGCCCAGGTCGGCCGCGGCACCGACCGCGCTGCGCTCCACGTCCCGGGAGAACAGCGACCACTCCGACTGCAGGGCGGTGATCGGGTGCACGGCGTACGCCTCGCGCAGCTCGGCGCCGGTCACCTCGCTCAGTCCGAGGTGGCGGACCTTGCCCGCCCGCACCAGCTCCGCCATCGCGCCGACGGAGTCCGCCAGCGGGATGTCCGGGTCGCGGCGGTGCATGTAGTAGAGGTCGATGGTCTCGACGCCGAGTCGGCGCAGACTGTTCTCGACGGCCTCGCGGATGTACGCGGGGTCGTTGCGGATGCCCCGGTGGTGCGGGTCGTCGGCGCGCCGCTCGATGGCGAACTTGGTGGCGAGGACGATCTCGTCGCGGTGCGCCGCGACGAACGGGGCGAGGAACTCCTCGTTGGCGCCCGAACCGTAGATGTCCGCGGTGTCGATGAGGGTGACACCGGCCTCCACGGTCGCTTCGAGGGTGTCGCGGGCGGCGGCCTCGTCGGTGTCGCCGTAGAACTCGCTGATGCCCATCGCGCCGAAGCCCTGGGCGCCCACCTCGGGTCCGTCGGGGCCGCCGAGGCGCACGGTGTCGATCCTGCCGGTGAAGTCGGTCGTGCTCATGAAGCCGTGCCTCCGAAGATGCTCTGGTAGTGATCGATCTTGAGGTCGAGCATGGAGAGGGCGTCCTGGAGCTCGGCGATCCGTTCCACGACGTGGTTCCGGGTGCCCTCCAGGAGCGCCCGGCGCTCCGCGTGGGTGTGGTCGCCCTCCCGGATCAGTTCCGCGTAACGCACCATGTCGGACACCGCCATTCCGGTCGTCCGCAGCTTGCCCACGAAGGTGAGCCAGTCCAGGTCGCGCGGGGTGAACCGGCGCTGGCCGGTGTGCGAGCGGTCCACGTGCGGCATCAGGCCGATCCGCTCGTACCAGCGCAGGGTGTGCGCGGACAGCCCGGTGAGGGCCGCCACCTCGCTGATGGTGTACCGCGCCGACGGATCGGTGCGCTGCGGCACCGGCTTCGCCGCCGGTGCCGGTGCCGCCGCCGGCACTGTCGCCGTCCGGCGCGTGCCGGTGCCCGTCAGGGTGTCCACGCTCGTGCTCTCGACCACGCTCATGTCCTCCACGCTAGATACTTAGAGCCCACTCCAAGCAAGTAGGCTCGGCCGCATGCAGAGCCTGGCGCAGATCGAGAACTGGCCCGTCCCCACCGCGGCCACCGCCGTCGTCCGCGCGGACGGCACCCTCGCCGGATCCCACGGCCCCACCGGACAGCGGTTCCCGCTCGCCTCGGTGACGAAGCCGCTGGCGGCGTACGCGGTGCTCGTCGCGTACGAGGAGGGGGCGATCGACCTGGACGAGCCGGCCGGGCCCGAGGGCGCGACCGTACGGCATCTGCTGGCCCACTCCTCGGGGCTCGCCTTCGACGAGAACCGTGTCATGGCCGCGCCCGGCACCCGCCGGATCTACTCGAACGCCGGTTTCGAGGTGCTCGGCGACCATGTCGCCAAGGCCACCGACATCCCCTTCGCCGAGTACCTGCGCCAGGCGGTCCTGGAACCGCTCGGCATGACGGCCACCACCCTGGAGGGCTCGCCCGCGAAGGACGGCGTCTCGACCGTCGACGACCTGGTGCGCTTCGCCGCCGAGGTGCAGGCGCCGCGACTGCTGGACGCGCGGACCGTGCTGGACGCGATGACCGTCGCGTTCCCCGGCCTCACCGGCATCCTGCCCGGGTACGGTCACCAGCGGCCCAACGACTGGGGCCTCGGCTTCGAGATCCGCGGCGCCAAGACGCCGCACTGGACCGGCGCCGGGTCCTCGCCCCGTACCTTCGGGCACTTCGGCCAGTCGGGCACCTTCCTGTGGATCGACCCGGACGCGCGGGCCGCGTGCGTGGCGCTGGCCGACCGGGCCTTCGGGCCGTGGGCGATCGAGGCCTGGCCGCCGTTCACGGACGCGGTCCTGGCCGAACTGCGCGCGTAGGCCGGTCCGGCGGCGCCCACGAGCAGCACGGGCCACCGGAGCGGCCATCCGCCGCGTACGGCCGGACGAGCCGTCCGGTTCCCGCGCGCCCGCGCTTTCCTTCTCTCCTACCGCGTCATTTCTTGCTCTTGCCGCGGGATGCGACGACCTGTTGGGCATCCACCCGTCCGCCGCCGCTCACCAATTTCTGAATTCTGCCTTCCTTGATCTTCGTCTTGAGAACCGTCTGTCCCTCCCCGGCCATCTTCACGGCCTTCGCGCCCTTGGACACTCTCCCTATGGAAGTGATCCGGCCCGTCGTCACGTCATGAACGACGTGTGCGCGCACCTTCGCCATCTCGTCTCACATCCTCACCGCATGGCTCGCGGCCTCATGATGACGGCCTGACGGCCGCTCACAAGGACTCGACTATCGCGAGCACATGAACGTCACAGGAATTGAAGGGGGCATTGTTCTGGATGTAGATCTTGTAGGCTTGCGTGCCATCCACGTGCTGGAACGACTCACCCTGAGTGAGGGTCGCGTGCGCCTCGGGATACGGCACGCCTTCGCCCGTTCCAGGGAATACCACGATGCTGAAAACCACGGCTTCGGTGTCCGAGTAACCGTGGATGAACCAGTCGGACGAAGAATTCGCCGCAATGGTGTCCCACACAACGTCTTGAACCGGCATTGCTCCTCCAGCCCTTCGGGAGCAGCCCTCGGCCGGCCTCGGGTCCTTCTCGTCCGGAGCGAGGCCGCGGCGTTTCTCCCGCCGGTGATCGTCCGTGTCCGGAGCGCGATCTCGACAGCGCCGGTGACTGAAGCGGACCGCCGCTGGAGCGTCGCGTATCTCTTCCTCATCATCGCCCCGTTCGGCGCGACCGGCAACGCGGCGCCCAAGAAGCCAATTCACACCGTGAGTTCGGTCGCACCTCCCCCCACCCCTAGTCCGGCTCGCAGCGGGTCGCGGGCAGGAGGCCGTCGGTGCCGACGAGGGTGACCGAGACGGCGGCGCCCGGATCCACGCTGTACGCCATGGTGCAGACCACCTGCCGTACCGCCAGGGGGTCGAGGTCGCGGACCGTGGAGTCGAACCGGATGCTGACGACCGGGGAACCGTCCGGCCCCGGCAAGGGCCCGGCGAAGAAGAGGGGCTTGGCGCCCATATCGAGGCGTGTGGTGAGTCCGGCGGCACGCTCCTGCTCGTTCGGGCCCGACATCAGGACGGAGAGCAGTTTGTCGAGGGCGATCGGGAAGCCCCCGGAGGTGCCCGCGGGCGGGGAGGTGTGGGGCGTGGCCATGCCCGCGGTGGCGCCGGGGCCGGTGCCGTCGACGACCTCCCCGGGCAGGCCGCGGGCCACCGGCAGGAGTCGGCCGTCGCGGCCGACGAAGAACAACAGCAGCCGGGTACCGGCCGCCGGCTGGACGGTGACGGTCGCCGCGCCGCCCGCCTCCACGACGTCGCTCTGCTGGATGCCGCAGGCGGCGGCGAGCGGGACGAGGGCCAGGGTCAGCGCGGCGGCGCGCGCCCGCCGCGCGAGGGAAGGGGACCGGGTCACAGCGGGATCCTGATGGTGAAGACGGCGCCGCCGTCGGGCCGGTTGGCGGCGACGGCGGTGCCGCCGTGCAGCCAGACGTTCTCCAGGGTGATCGCGAGGCCGAGGCCGCTGCCCGCCGACCGGGTGCGGGCCGGGTCGCCCTTGTAGAAGCGGTCGAAGACGTGCGGCAGGACGTCGTCCGGGATGCCCGGGCCCCGGTCGGCGACCTCGGTGACGAGCGCGCCGGCCTCCTCGTACACGCGGACCGTGACCGGTGCGGCGCCGTGCCGCAGGGCGTTGCCGACGAGGTTGGCGACGACGACATCGAAGCGGCGCGGGTCGAGCCGGGCGCGGATGCCGTCGGTGAGCTCGGTGACGACGGCCCCGCTCGCGGCGACGGGCCCCGTCCCGAGCCCGGTGCCGGCCCCGGGGCCCACCCAGTGGCGGTTCTGGAGGGTCTTGCGGACGAGTTCGGCGGCGTCGACCTCGTCGGCATGGAGTTCGGCGGCCCGGGCGTCGAAGCGGGAGATCTCCATCAAGTCCTCTACGAGTACGGCGAGTTTGCCGGTCTCGGCGCTGACCAGGCGGACGGCGCGGGCGGTGTCGGAGTCGAGGGTGTCGGCGTCCTCGTCGAGGACCTCGGTGACGGCGAGCATGCCGGCGAGCGGGGTGCGCAGTTCGTGTGAGACGTCGGAGGCGAAGCGGCGGGCCCGCGCCTCGGCGTTGCGCAACTCGGCGACGGACCGTTCGAGTTCGGCGGCGGACTGGTTGAAGGTCCGGGCGAGTTCGGCGAGTTCGTCGCTGCCCTTGGCGTGGATACGGGCGTCGAGGCGGCCCCGCCCCATGTCGTGGGCGGCGCGTCGCAGTTCCCGTACGGGGCGCAGGACGCCGCGGGCCGCGATGAGCGCGGGCACGAGGGCGATGAGCAGCGCGGGCAGGGCGCCGTCGCGGGCCGCGGTGACCATGGCCTCGATGTTGGCGTCCTCGACGTTCAGGTCCATCACCGCGTACAGGACGAGCCCGGTGGGGCGGCCGCTCGGATAGCGCTGGCCGGCGGGGAAGACGGCGGGGACGGCGATGGTCAGGTACGGGGTGCTGCCCCGGACGACGCGCTGGAAGCTGCCGTGCCGGGCGCCCAACGCGCGGGCACGGGTACGCAGTTCGCTGGTGAGGACGCTGGACTCGGGACGGTCGGTGGAGGAGACGCGCAGGACGCCGTCGTACTCCGCGTACACCCGCCAGGGGTGCGGCCGGCCCTCGGCGGCGATCCGCAGCAGCTCCTCGCGCATGACGCCCTCGTCGACGGGGAGCGAGGTGGACAGCGAGGCGACCTGGCGGCGGAAGGAGCCCACGGCGGTGTCCTGGGTCTGTTCCAGGATGGCGTTGCGGGCGGCGCGGTAGGTGAGGGCGGCGGTGGTGCCGCAGCCGACGGCGGCGACGAGGAGGAAGGCGAGGACGAGCCGGGTGCGCAGGCCGAAGGGGCGCGGGCGGCGCCGGCGGGCGCGCGGCTTGTCGGCGGCGGCCGCGTGGATCCGTGCCGTCCGGCGCCGGCCGCCCGGCACGGCACGCTCCGAGCGGCGGCGGGAGCGGGGTCCGAGTCTCACTGGAGGGGTCCGAAGCGGTAGCCGAAGCCGCGCAGGGTCTGGATGTAACGGGGGTCGCCGGGCACGTCCTCGATCTTGTTGCGGAGCCGGCGGACGCAGGCGTCGACGAGGCGCGCGTCGCCGTGGAAGCTGTGCTCCCAGACGTGTTCGAGGAGCTGCTGGCGGCTGAAGACCTGCTCGGGCGCGGCGGTGAGGTGGAGCAGCAGTTTGAGTTCGGAGGGGGCGAGGGCGACGCGTTCGCCGTTCTTGGCGACGGTGAGTCCGGCGCGGTCGACGGCCAGCTCGCCGTGGAACTCGATGCCGGGGCGCCCTCCGCCCGGTTCCTCGATGCGGCGCAGGACGGCGCGGATGCGGGCCTCGATGACCTGGGTGCGCGCGGGCTTGACGATGTAGTCGTCGGCGCCCGCCTCCAGGCCGACGACCACGTCGAAGTCGTCGCCGCGGGCGGTGAGCATGATGATGGGGAGCTGGCTGGTCTCGCGGACCTTGCGGCAGACCTGGACGCCGTTCATGCCGGGCAACATGAGGTCGAGCAGCAGCAGGTCGGGCCGGAACTCGCCGAGCGCGGCGAGGCCGGCCTCGCCGGTCGCGGCGGTGCGCACCTCGTGGCCGCGGCGACGCAGCCCCAGTTCGACGCCCTCGCGGACGGAGGGGTCGTCTTCGATCAGCAGCACGCGTGGCATCGGTGGCGGTTCCCAGGTGGTCGGAGGTACGACGTCGACGGTACGGGCCGCCTGCCCGGCCGTACCGGGGAGGGTCCGGTACGGGCGGGCAGGCGGCCGGTGGAGCGGGGCCGGGGTCGACTCCGGTGGGGCCGGGGCCGGTTCCGGCGGGGCCGGAGTCAGTTCCGGTGGGCCCGGCGGCGTTTGCGCCCCGGCCCGGGTACGCGGGCGGTGAGGCCCGTCATGAGCCGCCGTACCTCCGTGAGTCCCAGCGGCCGGGCCAGGAGCGCGAAGACGGCGACGATGACCGCCATGCCCGCGAGGCCCGCGACGACCCGGCCCGCCGGGGCGGTCAGCTCGGCGGTGACCAGGGCGAGTCCGCCGGCGGGCAGCGCGGCGACCAGCATCCGGACGAGCGCGGCGAACGCGCCCGTGCCCTCGGCCGCGCCGTCCGTGCCGCGCAGCCGGCGGGCGAGGACGTACGCGGTCAGCCCCCACCCGGCCCACAGGGCGAGGGTGTAGCCGGCGGCCATGCCCGCGACCGTCCACCGGGCGGGCAAGCAGGCGTGGGCGGCGACGGCGAGGGCCGCGTTGAGGCCGGCGATGACCAGGTTGAGGAGGAAGGGCGTGCGGGTGTCGCGCAGGGCGTAGAAGGCGCGGGTGCACACGTACTGTCCGGACAGCGCGACGAGTCCGGGCGCGAGCGCCATCAGGATCCAGGCCATGGAGCGGACCGCGTCGGCGTCCGTGCGGCCGTACTGGTAGACGACGCCCATGATCGGCACGGCGAGTCCGAACAGGGCACAGGCGGCCGGGACGACGGCGGCGGCGCTGGTGCGCTGCGCGCCCGCGACGTCGCCGCGTACGGCGGCGAGGTCGCCGTCGGCCGCCGCGCCGCTCATCCGGGGCATCAGGGCGGTGACGAGGGCGACGGTGATGATGCCGTGCGGGACCATCCACAGCTGGTAGGCGTTGTTGTACGCGCTGAGGCCGGCGCCCTCGGCGCGCTGGCCGGCCGCCGTGGCGACCTTGGTCGTCACCCAGTAGGCGCCCTGGTTGGTGAGGACGAGCAGGACGAGCCAGCCGGCCGCGCGCAGGGGCGCGGTCAGGCCGCTGCCGCGCCAGTCGAAGCGGGGCCGCCAGCGGAAGCGGGCGGCGCGCAGGGACGGGGCGAGGGCGACGGCCTGGAGGGCGATGCCGGCGGTGGTGCCCCAGCCGAGCAGCGCGGTCTGTCCGGCGGTGAGGGTGCCGTCGCCGGACACCCGGGCGGTCCCGTAGAGGCCGAGGAACAGGCCGAAGACGGCGACCACGACGACGTTGTTGAGGACCGGGGTCCACATCATGGCGCCGAACCGGCCGCGCGCGTTGAGGACTTGGCCGAGCAGCGTGAACATGCCGAGGAAGAAGATCTGCGGCAGGCAGGAGCGGGTGAACGCGATCGTCATGTCCCGCTGCGCGCCCGTGTAGTCGGTGTACGCGTCGACGATCGCGGGCGCGGCGAGCACGGCGGCGGCCGTGAGGGCGGCGAGCGCGATCAGGCAGACGGTGAGCAGCCGGTCGGTGTAGGCGACGCCGCCGTCCTCGTGTTCCTTGGCGGCCTTCACGAGTTCGGGGACGAAGACCGCGTTGAGGGCGCCGCCGAGGAGCAGCATGTAGACGATGGTGGGGACGGAGTTGCCGACGGCGTATCCGTCGGCGACGAAGCCGGTGCCGATGGCGGCGGCGACGATCGCGGAGCGGATGAATCCGGTGGCGCGCGAGACGAGCGAGCCGGCCGCCATGAGCGCGCCGCTGCGCAGCACGGACGGCGCCCGGCCCGCGGTCTCGTCCGACGCCGTGCCCCCGTGCGGCGTCGGAGTCCGGTCCGGCGCCGGAGTCCGTTCCGGTGCCGGGGTCGTGTCCGGAGCCGGGCCGGCCGCACCGGTACGGCCCGCCTCCGGGTGTTCCGTGACAGCCCCCGTCATCGGCGGGCCATATACGCCTGAAAGGCGCGGAACAGCGTGTGATTGGTCGTACCGGACAACGGAATCTCCCACTCCCCCAGGGTTTCGACGACCTGCCCGCCCGTGCCGAGCTTCCAGCGCAGCAAGCCGTGGGCACGGTCGTTCGGGTCGAGGGTGGAGGGTACCCCGCGCAGGTCGTAGACGTCCGCGCCGAGGGCGTGCGCGTCGAGGAGCATGCGCCATTGCAGGGCGTTGGAGGGACGGACCTCACGGCGGTGGTCGGCGGACGCGCCGGTCTGGTACCAGACCCGCCGGCCGACGGTGATCATGGTGTGGGCGGCCAGGATCTCGCCCTCGTGGCGGGCGATGTAGAGCTTCATCCGGCCGGGGCACTCGGCGTTGAGGACCGCGTACTGGCGCTCGTAGTACGCGAGGGAGCGGCCGAGCCGGAAGCCGTCGCGCTCCTCGGTGACGCACAGCAGGCGGTGGAACGCGGGCAGGTCGGCGGCCGAGCCCACGACGACCTCGACGCCGCTCTTGCGGGCCTTGCGGATGTTGCGCCGCCACTCCTGGTTGAGCCCGGACCACAGGTCGTCGGTGCTGCGGCCGGTGAGCGGGACCTGGAAGACGAGCCGGGGCTGGGCGTCGGCGCCGTCCTCGGTGCGGTCGGTGTCGCCGCCGCAGCGGCGCCAGCCGCGGGCCCGCAGCCGGTCGGCGACGGCCGTGCCGAGCGGGTCGACCTCGCTGGCGAGGACGTCGGCGAGGCGCCGCCCGGGGCCGGTGTGCGCCTTGACCGTGGCGGCGTCCCAGCGCCGGTACGCGGGCCCGGGGCCCATCCGTACGGCGAAGGCGCCGGCCGCGCGCAGGTGCGCGAGCAACGGGTCGAGCCAGCCGTCGAGTTCGGGGTCGGCCCAGTCGGCGACGGGACCTTCGGGGAGGTACGCGAAGGACTTGCGGGTCCCGGGCAGCGTCCGCAGCAGCACCAGCGCGACGCCGTCGATCCGGGCCGACTCACGGCCCCAGCCGATCAGTTGGTGGCGCCAGCCGTCCTTGACGGCGGCCCAGGCGGGCAGTTGGAGAAAGCTCGGCCCGTCGGGGCCGGTGGAGCGGGCGTCGAGGAAGGCGCGGTACGTCTCGGGGGTGACGGGCCCAAGCCACCGCCCGGCGGGGGCGGGCGCGGAGCCGGAGACCGGGGCGGCCCCGGGCCCGGGGGATCCGAACGCGGAGAACGCGGCCCCGGAGGGCGTACCCCCGGAAGACGAGGCCTCGGGGGCCCCGGACGCGGAGGGGCCAAGGGACGCGGGCGTCACAAGCAGCGCGGACACGACGGGGGGCCTCCTTCTTCCGCCCCGTCCGACGGCCGTCGGTGGCCGTCCGGGGGTGGGGCACTCCGGCAGGTTCACAGCCGGTCGTGACTGCTCCGGGCGGGGAATGTGACCGGACGATGACCGTTCCTCCGCAGTCGCCGTCACATGGGGCGAGGGCCGGGCGGCGGGCCGCCCGGGCGGCCTACAATCCGAGACATACCGACTTTTCCACCCTTCTCGCGGAGGTCTGTCCCGTGCTGCCGACTCGCACGCGTCGCATACGCGTCCACCTTCCCCTGCTGGCCCTCACGGCGGCGGCGCTCACCGCCTGTTCGGCCGCGACGGCGACCGATACACCGGGCAAGGGCGGGGCCGCCGCGTCCGCCGCGCAGGGCGCCCCGGCGAAGGTGACCGTGGCGCCCCCGACGGCCGGCCGTCCGGTGACCGTCACGGCGAGCGGCGGCACGCTCGCCCAGGTCAAGGTCGTCGACACGAAGGGCGGTGTCCTCGCGGGCCGTTCGAGCGCGGACGCCGTCTCGTGGGCGTCGGACCGGAAGGCCGCGCCGGGCACCTCGTACACGATCGAGGTCGTCGCCCGGGGCAGCGGCGGCAAGGAGTCGACGTCCCGTTCGTCCTTCACCACGCCGAAGGCGAACCTGGTCAACAAGCTGACGCTGGCGCCCGGCAAGAACACCACCGTGGGTGTCGGCCAGCCGCTGTCGATCGTCTTCGACCGGCCGGTCGGCGACAAGGCGGCCGTGGAGCGGCAGTTGAAGGTCACCACGTCCAACGGCACGGAGGGGTCGTGGGGCTGGATGACCGACTATTCCGGCAAGGACCGGGTGGACTGGCGCCCCCGTGCGTACTGGAAGCCGGGCACCAAGGTCACCCTGGACGCGACCCTGAACGGGACGGACTCGGGCCGTGACGGCGGGTGGTTCGTGCGCGACTACAAGACCGGCTTCACCGTCGACTCCACGGCCCGCGTCGTCCGGGTCGACCTCGACCGGAAGCAGCTGCGGCTGGAGCAGGACGGCCGTACGGTCCGGACGGTCCCGGTCTCCGGCGGCACCCCCGGCGGCGACAAGCGGTCCTGGCGGGGCACGGCGGTCCTGATGGCGAAGGAGGGCACGATCCGGATGAACTCCGAGACGGTCGGCCTCGGCAACGCCTACGACAAGATGGTCAAGTCGTCGATGCGGCTGACCTGGTCGGGGATGTACGCGCACGCGGCGCCGTGGAACGCGCAGTACTTCGGGAACGCGAACAAGAGCTCCGGCTGCATCGGCATGAGCTCCGAGCAGGCCGCCGACCTCTTCTCCACGCTCCGCCCCGGCGACCCCTTCGAGATCAAGGGCGCGGACACCAAGGGCGTGGTCGCGGAGGGCAACGGCTACGGGGAGTGGAACCTCTCCTGGGAGCAGTGGCGGGCGAAGAGCGCCCTGCGCTGAAGGGCGGAGCACCGGTCGGTCGGGCGGCCCGGCCATCCCGACCGGCCGCCTCGCACCAAGGCACACCCGCCGTCGGCACCCCGCTAGATCGCGGCGGCGAGGTCGTCGGGCAGCCGCGGCGGGGTGCCTTGGGTCCACACCACCCGCAGGGCCGTGGCGGCGATCCGCCAGCCGTCCGGCGTCCTGACCAGGTCGGCCTCGGTGTGACCGGCGGAGACGAAGACGTTCTCCGAGCCGTCGGCCAGGACGTGGGTGCTGAGCTGGGCGCCGCGGGCGGTGGCCCGGTCGCCGTCGACCTCGATGATCGCGTTGGTGCCCAGGTGCACGGTCCGGTCGAACAGGGCCATGCCGCGCCGGACATGGGCCAGCACGGCGTCACGGCCATGGACCGTGCCGATGGGCATCTCGGCGGTGACGTCCTCGGTGTGGAAGGCGCGGGCCCACTCCTCGTCGAGGACCCCGTCGTCCAGGGACCGCAGATAGCGGTCCATCAGGTCGGTGATCTCGGCACGGTCGGTCAGAATCCGCAGCCGGCGTCGCATCGCTTCGTCGTCCATGCCCAAACCCTCTTCCCTCAAGCGGACTTGAGGTCAAGGGATCCTCGCCACGGCTTTCCCGCGGGCCCGCCGCCCTACGGAGCGAGGGTGTGTCCGCCCTACGGAGCGAGGACGTCCCGCATCGCCCACACCAGCACCTCGGCGTCGACCACCGCCCGCAGACCGAGGTCCCGTTCCGCCGTCACCCGGGCCGCGTCGCCCGGCGCCAGGTCGTGCGCGTTGAGGCGGACCGCGCCCCGCACCACGTGGACGTAGACGCTGTCCGCGTCCGGCAGGACGGCCCGGTCACCCGCCGCGAGCCGGTGGACGCGGAGAGTCGACGCGGCGGCCGGGACGGCGTACGGGGTGTCCGGGGACAGCGCGCGGACGACCTCGTACGACGGCTCGCCGCCCGGCTCCACCGGCGCCAGCCACATCTGCACGAAGGTGAGCGGGACGGCGCCGTCGTTGCGTTCGGCGTGCCGGACACCGGAGGCCGCGCTCAGGTACTGGAGGTCGCCGGGCCCGAGGACCGTCGCGTGGCCGGCCGAGTCGCGGTGGGTGAGCTCGCCCTCGACGACCCAGGTCACGATCTCGGTGTGACGGTGCGGATGCTCGTCGAACCCGGCACCCGGCGCGAGGCGTTCCTCGTTGCAGGCGAGCAGCGCGCCGAAGCGGAGATTGCCCGGATCGTAGAACCGGCCGAAGGAGAAGGCGTGCCGGGTGTCGATCCCCTCACCGGGTTCGCCGCCGGGGTACCGCTCGTCTGCGCGCTGGATGCGTATCACAGGACCTACGGTAGTCACAGGGCCTCCCCCGCCGCCCCGCCACCGCACGCGGCCCTTCCGATAAGGCAGTCTTGTCCCCGTGTCTGATCCCGTGAACGCCCCTCACCCGCATGCCGCGACCCTGAAGCGCCTCGAACAGTCCTCCGGGCGGCTCGCCGCCAGTGCCATCGCCCGCATGGACGAGACGCTGCCGTGGTACCGGGCGATGCCGCCGGAGAACCGGTCGTGGATCGGTCTGGTCGCCCAGGCCGGCATCGCCGCGTTCACCGAGTGGTTCCGGCACCCGGAGACCCCGCAGGCGATCCCGACGGACGTGTTCGGCACCGCGCCGCGCGAACTGACCCGGGCGATCACGCTGCGCCAGACCGTGGAGATGGTGCGCACCACCATCGAGGTCATGGAGTCGGCGATCGACGACGTGGCGGCGCCCGGCGAGGCGCCGGTGCTGCGCGAGGCGCTGCTGGTCTACGCCCGGGAGATCGCGTTCGCGACCGCCCAGGTGTACGCGCAGGCCGCCGAGGCCCGCGGCGCCTGGGACGCCCGCCTCGAATCGCTCGTGGTGAACGCGGTGCTGTCGGGCGAGGCCGACGAGGGCGCCGTCTCGCGGGCCGCCGCGCTCGGCTGGAACTCGCCGGACAACGTGTGCGTGGTCCTCGGCACCGCCCCGGACGGCGACAGCGAACTGACCGTGGAGGCCATCCGGCGCGCCGCCCGGCACGCCAAGCTGCAGGTGCTCACCGGCGTGCTCGGCAACCGGCTCGTGGTGATCGCCGGCGGCAACGACAACCCGCTCGCGGTGGCGAAGGCCCTGATCGGCCCGTACGCGCAGGGGCCGGTCGTGGCCGGCCCGGTGGTCCCGGACCTGCTGGCCGCGACCCGGTCCGCGCAGGCCGCGGCGGCCGGTCTCAAGGCGTGCACGGCCTGGCAGGACGCCCCGCGCCCGGTGCTCGCGGACGATCTGCTTCCGGAGCGGGCGATCGCCTCCGACCCCGCCGCGCGGGACCAGCTGGTGGAGGAGATCTACAGACCGCTGGAGGAAGCGGGCTCGGCGCTCCTGGAGACGCTGAGTGTCTATCTGGAGCAGGCGAGCAGCCTGGAGGGCGCCGCGCGGATGCTGTTCGTTCACCCCAACACCGTGCGCTACCGGCTCCGACGTGTGACCGACGTCACCGGGTGGTCACCCTCCGATGTCCGGTCGGCCTTCACTCTGCGGATCGCGCTGATCCTGGGACGGTTGGCCGACACGGAGACACAGCCCTAGGCGGAGCCCTAGACTTTTGTGGGATATCGACAATTCCCCCGACGGTTCTTCGTCCTTGTCCCCACCGGCGTCGAGGACCGTCTCCAAGAGAGAGTGTGAAGGTGTTCGTACTCGTCGCTCCCGGCCAAGGCGCTCAGACGCCCGGCTTCCTGAACCCCTGGCTCGAGCTCCCCGGAGCCGCCGACCGCGTCGCCGCCTGGTCCGAGGCCATCGGACTCGATCTCGCGCACTACGGCACGAAGGCCGACGCGGACGAGATCCGCGACACGGCGGTGGCCCAGCCGCTGCTGGTCGCGGCCGCCCTGCTGTCCGCCGCCGCCCTCGGTGACGCGACCGCCGACGGCCCGGTCCTCGGTGGCCTCGCGCCCGGCGCGGTCGCCGGTCACAGCGTCGGCGAGTTCGCGGCCGCCGCGTTCGCGGGCGTCCTCGACGACACCACGGCGCTGCGTCTGGTCCGTACCCGCGGCCTGGCCATGGCCGAGGCCGCGGCGATCACCGAGACCGGCATGTCGGCGCTGCTCGGCGGCGACCCCGAGGTGACCGTCCCGCACCTGGAGAAGCTGGGCCTGACCCCGGCGAACGTGAACGGCGCCGGCCAGATCGTGGCCGCGGGCACCCTGGAGCAGCTGGCCGCGCTGAACGAGGACAAGCCCGAGGGCGTCCGCCGCGTGGTGCCGCTCAAGGTCGCGGGCGCGTTCCACACCCACCACATGGCCCCGGCCGTGGCGAAGCTGGACGAGGCGGCGAAGGCGCTGTCCCCGGCCGACGCGGTCACCCGCTACGTCTCCAACAAGGACGGCGAGGTCGTGACCGCGGGCGCGGACGTCATCGCCCGTCTGGTCGGCCAGGTCGCCAACCCCGTCCGCTGGGACCTGTGCATGGAGACCTTCAAGGAGCTCGGCGTCACCGGCCTCGTCGAGGTGTGCCCCGGCGGCACCCTGACCGGCCTCGCCAAGCGCGCCCTGCCCGGTGTCCCCACCGTGGCCCTGAAGACCCCCGACGATCTCGACGCGGCCCGTGCGCTCATCGCCGAGACCACGGCCACAGCCTGAAGCCTGACAAGGAGTGTCGAGAAGCATGGCGAAGATCAAGGCCAGTAAGGGTGCCCCGTACGCGCGCATCCTCGGCGTCGGCGGCTACCGCCCCACCCGGGTCGTGCCCAACGAGGTGATCCTGGAGAAGATCGACTCGTCCGACGAGTGGATCCGCTCGCGCTCCGGCATCGCGACCCGGCACTGGGCTTCCCCGGAGGAGACCGTCACCGCGATGTCGGTGGAGGCGGCCGGCAAGGCGATCGCCGACGCCGGGATCGACCCGGAGCAGATCGGCGCGGTCGTCGTCTCCACGGTGTCGCACTTCAAGCAGACCCCGGCCGTGGCCACCGAGATCGCCGACAAGGTCGGCGCCGGCAAGCCCGCCGCGTTCGACATCTCCGCCGGCTGCGCGGGCTTCGGCTACGGCCTCACTCTCGCCAAGGGCATGATCGTCGAGGGTTCGGCGGAGTACGTCCTGGTGATCGGCGTGGAGCGGCTGAGCGACCTGACCGACCTGGAGGACCGCGCGACGGCCTTCCTGTTCGGCGACGGCGCCGGTGCCGTGATCGTCGGCCCCTCGGACGAGCCGCGCATCGGCCCCACCGTGTGGGGTTCGGAGGGCGACAAGTCCGAGACCATCAAGCAGACGGTCCCGTGGAACGACTACCACGTCGGCGACGTGTCGCGGCTTCCGCTGGACAGCGAAGGCAAGATCAAGTTCCCGGCCATCACGCAGGAGGGCCAGGCGGTCTTCCGCTGGGCCGTCTTCGAGATGGCGAAGGTCGCCCAGCGCGCGCTGGACGCCGCCGGCATCAGCGCCGAGGACCTGGACGTCTTCATCCCGCACCAGGCCAACATGCGGATCATCGACTCGATGGTGAAGACGCTGAAGCTGCCGGAGCACGTCACGGTCGCCCGTGACATCGAGACCACCGGCAACACCTCGGCCGCCTCGATCCCGCTCGCGATGGAGCGGCTCCTGGCGACCGGACAGGCGAAGAGCGGCGATACGGCGCTCATCATCGGCTTCGGGGCGGGTCTCGTGTTCGCCGCGACGGTCGTTACTCTCCCCTAGGCACCGGATCCCGGGATGCTCGCGTCCCGGACCTTCCGGACGTCTTCCGTACCGCACCACCGCACCCGTCCACCCACGTCGTCTCGCAACAGCAACGTCGTACAACAACAAGGAGCGCCACCCATGGCCCACACCCAGGAGCAGATCGTCGAGGGTCTCGCCGAGATCGTCAACGAGATCGCGGGCATCCCGGTCGAGGACGTCCAGCTGGACAAGTCCTTCACCGACGACCTGGACGTCGACTCGCTGTCCATGGTCGAGGTCGTCGTGGCCGCCGAAGAGCGCTTCGACGTCAAGATCCCCGACGAGGACGTCAAGAACCTCAAGACGGTCGGCGACGCGACCTCCTACATCCTGAAGCACCAGGCCTGATCCGGCCTCTGGTGACCCGGTCCGCCACCCAGCGGTGGCGCCGTCTTCCGACCATCACACACATGGAGAAAGATTTCCTGTGAGCTCGACCAATCGCACCGTGGTCGTCACCGGTATCGGCGCAACCACTCCGCTGGGTGGCGATTCCGCCTCCACCTGGGAGGGGCTGCTCGCCGGACGTTCCGGCATCTCGCCCTTGACGGACGAGCGCTTCGCGGAGCTGCCCGTCCGGATCGCGGCCCAGGCCGCGGTGGACCCCTCCGAGGTACTGCCCCGCCCGCTGGCCCGCAAGCTCGACCGCTCGGCGCAGTTCGCGCTGATCGCGGCCCGCGAGGCCTGGGCCGACGCCGGCTACACCGGCCCGGCCGGTGACGACGAGAAGATCCAGCCCGAGCGGCTCGGCTCCGTCATCGCCTCCGGCATCGGCGGCGTCACCACCCTGCTCGACCAGTACGACGTACTGAAGGAGTCCGGCGCGCGCCGGGTCTCCCCGCACACCGTGCCGATGCTGATGCCCAACAGCCCCTCCGCGAACGTGGGCCTGGAGGTGAACGCCCGGGCGGGCGTCCACACCCCGGTCTCGGCGTGCGCGTCGGGTGCCGAGGCGATCGGCTACGCCATCGAGATGATCCGCACCGGCCGGGCCGACGTGGTCGTGGCCGGCGGCACCGAGGCCGCGATCCACCCGCTGCCCGTGGTGGCCTTCGCCAACATGATGGCGATGTCCAAGAAGAACGACGAGCCCCTCAAGGCCTCGCGTCCCTACGACAAGGGCCGGGACGGCTTCGTCCTCGGCGAGGGCGCGGGCGTCATCGTGCTCGAGTCCGAGGAGCACGCGAAGGCGCGCGGCGCGAAGATCTACTGCGAGGCGCTGGGGCAGGGCCTGTCGGCCGACAGCCACCACATCGCGCAGCCCGAGCCGACCGGCCGGGGCATCGCCGCCGCGCTGCGCAACCTGCTCGACTCGACGGACCTGAAGCCGTCCGAGGTCGTCCACCTCAACGCGCACGCCACGTCGACGCCGCTGGGCGACGTCGCCGAGATCAAGGCGCTGCGCCAGGTCCTGGGCGACGACCTGGACCACGTCGCGGTCTCCGCGACCAAGTCGATGACCGGCCACCTGCTGGGTGGCGCGGGCGGTGTCGAGACGGTCGCGACCGTGCTCGCGCTGACGAACCGGATGGCCCCGCCGACGGTCAACGTCGACGACCTGGACCCGGAGGTCGACGCCGACATCGTGCGCGACGAGCCGCGCGCGCTGCCCGAGGGCACGATCGCCGCGATCAACAACTCGTTCGGCTTCGGCGGCCACAACGTGGTCCTCGCCTTCCGTTCGGTCTGATCACCCGCCTCGCGCGACGCTCGGCCGAAGGCCCCGCCGGATCTTTCCGGCGGGGCCTTCGGCCGTGTACGGGGCGGGGACGGGCCTGTACGGGGCGGGGGCGGGCGGTGCCGGGGCGCTCGGGTGCCGGTCGGTCCCCCCGAGCGGGCCCGGCCCGCGGGCGGTCCGGATGATCCGGGCGATCCCGCCGGTGGCCCGAACGGCCCTCGGAGCGGGCACCCCGGTCGCGTAGGGTCCGGGACATGACCGTGTTACGTGGTGCTCTCGTGACCCTGCGCCCCACCGTCCCCGCCGACGTGCCCGCCCTGGCCGCGATCCGGGCGACTCCCGAGGTACGCGCGCGCTGGCAGGGCGGCGACAATCTCGCGGCGGAGGTCGCGGCCGATCTCGACGACCCGGGGACCCACTGCCTGACCGTCGAGTACGAGGACCGGACCATCGGCATGATCCAGTGGCACGCCGAGGAGTCGCCGGAGTACCGGCACGCCGGGATGGACCTCTTCCTCGACCCGGCGGTGCACGGCAAGGGCCTGGGCACCGACACCGTACGGACCCTGGCCCGCCATCTCGTCGACGACCACGGCCATCACCGGCTGACCATCGACCCGGCGGCCGACAACGCGGCGGCGATCCGCTGCTACACGAAGGCCGGTTTCCGGCCGGTCGGCGTCATGCGGCAGTACGAGCGCGGCGCGGACGGCACCTGGCACGACGGGCTGCTGATGGACCTGCTGGCCGACGAGCTGACGGCGTGACGCGCTGACGCCCTGTCGACGGAGCGGCGGGGCGGCGAGCCGGTGAACCTTTCCGGTCGCAGCACTAGACCACCTGGTGCAGCCAGCGGACGGGGGCGCCTTCGCCGGCGTAGCGGAAGGGCTCCAGTTCGTCGTCCCAGGGCTTGCCGAGCAGCAGGGCGATCTCGGTCTCCAGGACCGTTTCGCCTTGGGCGGCGCGGCCGAGGGCGGCGCGCAGCCGGTCCTCGGGGATCAGGATGTCGCCGTGGGGGCCGGTGACGGCGTGGAAGATGCCGAGTTCGGGGGTGGCGCTGTAGCGCTCGCCCTCGGCGGCGGCGCAGGGTTCCGCGGTGACCTCGAAGCGGAGCATCTGCCAGCCGCGCAGGGCGGACGCGAGCCGGGAGGCGGTGCCGGTCTCGCCCTGCCAGGAGAATTCGGCTCTCCACATCCCGGGCGACGCCGGCTGGCGGATCCAGTCCAGCTGGACCCTCGCACCGAGGACGCCCGCGACCGCCCATTCGACGTGCGGGCAGAGCGCGCGCGGTGCGGAGTGAACGTACAGGACTCCACGTGTCGTCACCGGGACCTCCATGTGGGGACATAGGGCGGCCGTTCCCGAGCGGCCTCCGTACACATCAACACATCATCACGAGAACGGGCATCCGCAAACCCCCAAAAAGGGGACAGCATGTGACGTGATGTAATTTACCGGAACCGATCGGTGGGGTCTCCCCTGGTTCGACGGGGCCAAGCTACCGTGCCGGGCCCGTCCCGGGAGGGCGTACGGTCGGGCGAGGACGGGTGGACACGAAGCTTTCACTCGCCGGGACGCGGCCGGACCGCGAAGGAGGGGATCGCGGATGCCCATGCGAAAACGTTTCCGCATGGCTGTCGCCGGAACGGCGGCGGTCCTGCTGTGCACCGGGGCCGTGGCCGGCTGCTCGGCCGACGGGTCCGGCACCGGGTCCCGGTCCGGCTCCGGGGCGGGCCGGCCCGCCGTACCGGCGAAGCCCGTCTGGGACACCTCCCCCGGCTCGGTCGCCGCCGTCGGCGACTCCGTCACCCGCGCCTTCGACGCCTGTACGGTCCTGGCGGACTGCCCCGAGGTGTCGTGGGCGACCGGCACCGACACGGACGTGAACTCGCTCGCGCTGCGACTGCTCGGCCCCGGGAAGGTCGCCACGCACAGCTGGAACCTGGCCCGCACCGGGGCGCGGATGGCCGAGCTGCCGGAGCAGATGACCGCGGCGGCGGCCGAACGGCCCGAGCTGGTGACGGTCATGATGGGCGCGAACGACGCCTGCCGGGACCGGCCGGACGAGATGACCCCGGTCGACGACTTCCGTACCTCCTTCACCACCTCCCTCGCCGCGCTGCGGAAGGGGGCGCCGAAGGCACAGGTGTACGTGTCGAGCCTGCCGGACCTCAAGCGGCTGTGGTCGACCGGACGGGTGAGCCCGATGGGCCGTCAGGTGTGGCAGCTGGGCATCTGCGGCGCGATGCTGAAGGACCCGCAGGACCTGAGCGCGGCCGCCGAGCAGCGCCGGGCGGCGGTACGGGAGCGCGTGGTGGCGTACAACCGGGTACTGAAGGAGGTGTGCGCGAAGGACGACCGCTGCCGGTACGACGACGGAGCGGTCTTCGGCTTCGCCTTCGAGCAGCCCCAGCTGAGCCCGTGGGACTTCTTCCACCCGAGCCGGGACGGCCAGGCACGGCTCGCCGGCCTCGCGTACCAGCGGATCACCAAGCCGTGAACCGTCCCCGACTCCTTGAGACCGGCGGTCAGAGGTCGAGGGTCACGCCGAGGCGGGTGTCGTCGAGGGAGTGGGCGGCCACCACCCGGTACGTACCGTCGACGCGGGTCCAGCCGCCCGCCTTCTCGTCCCACACCTCGAACGCGCGGCGCGGCAGCTCGACGGTGACCTCGACGGTCTCGCCCGGGCCGGCCGCCACGCTCGCGAAACCGGCGAGCCAGCGTGCCGGGCGCTCGACGGGGTCGTGGGCGGGCACGAGGTAGATCTGGACGACCTCGCGGCCGGGGCGGGTGCCGGTGTTGGTGAGGCGGACGACGGCCGAGTCCGGGGTGGCGACGAGGGAGTCGTACGACCAGGTGGTGTAGCCGAGGCCGTGGCCGAAGGGGTACGCGGGGACGGCGCCGGCCCGGTCCCAGGCGCGGTATCCGATGAACACGCCCTCCCTGTAGTCGAGCACGCCGTCCACCGGGGTGACCTCGGTGACGGGGGCGTCGGCGAGGGCGGCGGGCCAGGTGGTGGGGAGGCGGCCGCCGGGTTCGGCGGCGCCGGTGAGGACGTCGGCGAGGGCCGCGCCGCCCTCCTGGCCGGGGAACCAGGCGAGGAGGATCGCGGCGACCTCGTCGCGCCAGGGCATCTCGACCGGGGAGCCGGCGTTGACGACGACCACGGTGCGCGGGTTGGCGGCGGCGACGGCGCGGACGAGGTCGTCCTGGCGGCCGGGCAGGGCCAGGCCGGTGCGGTCGAAGCCCTCGGACTCGACGCGCTCGGTGGTGGCGACGACCACGACGGCGGTGTCCGCGCGGCGGGCGGCCTCGGCGGCCTCGGCGATCAGTTCGTCGGGGTCGCGGCGCGGCGGGAGATGGACGAGGGAGAAGGCGACGGCGGGCAGCGGGGTCGCGAGCTCCGGATCGAGGGTGTGGCGGAGTGAGACGCCGACGGTCCGTCCGGCGGTCAGCTCGGCCGTGCCGCGGGCGGTGGGCGCGCCGAAGAACGCCTCGAAGGGGTCGGTCTCGGGGCCGAGCCCCTGGGCGCCGTCGAAGAGGATGTGACCGTCGACGGTGAGGACGAAGCCGCCGAGGCCGCGGGTGCCGAAGGAGTGGGCGCCGCTCTCGCGCGGGGTGAAGGTGCCGGTGATCTCGACGGAGGCGAGGGTGTCGTGGGTGACGCCGGCGGGGAGGTCGTCGCCGATCCACTGGACCTGGCCGGTGGGCAGGCCGGCCTCGCCGAGGACGGCGCCGGAGGCGTCGCGGCAGACGGTACGGAGGGTGAACCCCCGGTCGGCGGCGGCGAGTTCGTCGTTGGGGTCGGCGCCGAGGGAGAAGGTGAGCGCACCGTCGGGGAGGGCGGCGGCGAGGCCGTCGAGCGGGGAGACGACGTGGTCGGGGAAGACCTGGGCGGAGCCGCCGCCGAGGACGCGGGCGTCACGAGCGGCGGCGCCGGAGAGCGCGACGGTGGCGGGGGCGGGAGTGCCGCCGGGGCGGTCCGGGGCCAGGGGCAGCAGGCCGCCCTCGTTGCGGACGAGGACGACGCCGCGGTGAGCGATCTCGCGGGCGAGCGCGGCGCCGTCGACGGGGGCGGGCGGGGTGGTGACGACGGGCGGGGCGCCGTCGAGGGCGCCGACGCGGGCGGCGAGCCGCAGGACGTTGCGTACGGCGGTGTCGACGGCGGCCTCGTCGACCTCACCGGCCCGGACGGCGGCGGCGAGCGCCGGCCCGTACACGGTCTGGGGGCCGGGCATGGCGAGGTCGAGGCCGGCGTCGATGGCGGCCCGGGTGGAGCGGGCGGCCATCCAGTCGGAGACGTTGACGCCGTCGAAGCCCCACTCGCCGCGCAGGACGTCGTGGACGAGATGGCGGTGCTCGGTCATCGTGGTGCCGTTGACCTGGTTGTAGGCCGTCATGATGCCCCAGGGGTGGGCGTTCGCGACGACGGCCTCGAAGGGGGCGAGGTAGAGCTCGCGGAGCGGGCGGTCGGCGACGCGGTTGTCGACGGTGAAGCGGTCGGTCTCGGCGTCGTTGGCGACGAAGTGCTTGACGGTGGTACCGACGCCGCCGTCCTGGACGCCCTGTACGTAGCCGGTGGCGAGGGCGCCGGTGAGGTACGGGTCCTCGCTGTAGGCCTCGAAGTGGCGGCCGCCGAGCGGGGAGCGGTGGAGGTTGACGGTGGGGGCGAGGAGGACGTGGACGCCCTTGCGGCGGGCTTCCTGAGCGAGCAGCCGGCCGGCCCGGCGGGCGAGGCCGGGGTCCCAGGAGGCGGCGAGGGCGGTGGGGGACGGCAGGGCGACGGAGGGATCGTCGGCGCTCCAGCGGACGCCGCGGACGCCGACGGGGCCATCGGACAGGACGAGCGAGGCGAGGCCGATCGCGGGCAGGGCGGGCAGCGACCACATGTCGCGGCCGGCGAGCAGCCGGGCCTTGGTGTCCAGGTCGAGGGCGGCGAGGGCGGCCTCGACGACGCGCTCGCGTGTCGTGTCGGGGTCGGCCGCCGTTTCCACCGTGCCCGCAGCGTCCGCCGTGCCCGCCGTGTCCCGCATGCCGTACCTCCGCGTCGAAGTGCTGGTGCGGCCCATCGTGGACCATCTCCCTGTAAGCCGGTAGGTGACGTTACTTCTTCGTGACTTTGCGGATGACGTACGGTCCTGTCCGACAGGGCGCGAGACGGGAGGCGGGACGATGGCCCGAGCCAGGAACGAGGAGCGGCGGACGGAGATCGTCCGGGCGGCTCTCGAAGTGATCGCCGAACGCGGCTACCGGGGCGCGTCGCTGAGCGCGGTGGCCGAACGGGTCGGCCTCACCCAGCAGGGCCTGCTGCACTACTTCCCGACCAAGGAGGCGCTGCTCGTCGCGGTCCTGGAGGAGCGCGACCGCTGGGACACGGGCGGGGGGCGGGGGAGGGAACACTGGCGGCTCGATCTCCTGGAGTCGCTGGTCGAGTACAACGCGATGCGCCCGGGGATCGTGCAGACGTTCTCGGCGCTGCTCGGCGAGAGCGTCACGGAGGACCACCCGGCCCGCGCCTTCTTCACGGAGCGCTACGCGCAGACGCGCGCGCACCTGGCGGCGGTGCTGCGCGCCGAGTTCGGCGACGAACTGCCGGGCGGCCTCACGCCGGAGCGGGCGGCGCCGCTGCTGACGGCGGTGATGGACGGCCTGCAGTACCAGTGGCTGCTCGACCCGGAGGCGGTGGACATGCCGGCGGCGTTCCGGGACTTCCTGGCGCTGTTGAGGGAGGGGCGGGTGGGGGTGGGGTAGGGCGGCTGTCTCGGTGGGGGTGCTGGTGGTGCGGGTGCGGAGGCACCGACGGCCGAGGTTTCGCGGGCTTCTGGTGTGGCCGCCCTCTTTCCGGGAGTCGCGCCTTCCCCCGCCGGTGCGAGGATGGCCGTCATGATCGTCGCCGCCACTCAATTCACCCCGGTCGCCGGGGACATCGCCGCCAACGTCCGCGCCGTCTCCGACCTGATCCGCTCCGCGGGCGCCGACGGCGCCCGCGTCGTCGTCTTCGCCGAACTCTGCCTCACCGGCTACGAGCCCCGCCTCATCCGGGACACCCCCGCCCTCGCCCTCACCGAGGACGACCCGCGGCTCGACCCCGTACGCGAGGCCTGCCGCGCCGTGTCCGCCACCGCCCTCGTCGGCGGGCCGGTCCTGACCGACGACGGCCGCCTCGCCGTCACCACCCTGGTCATCGGGCCGGACGGCGGGCTCCTCACCCGCTACGACAAGCAGCATCTGTACGGGATCGAAGCCGAGGTCTTCACCCCGGGCACCGCCGACGGACGGTTCGAGCTCGACGGCATCCGGTACGCCACCGCCACCTGCTACGACAACCGCTTCCCCGGCCTCGCCGAACGCGCCGCCGCCGACGGCTGCCACGCCTACCTGTCGAGCGCCGTGCTGGAGATCGGCAACGACCAGTTCGAGACGGTCTACCCCGCTCGCTCCCGTGACTTCGGCCTCCACGTCGTCCTCGGCAACGCCCTCGGCTCCAGCGAGGCCGGCCAGGGCGCCGGCCGCGCCGGCGGCTGGGGCCCGGACGGCGTACGGCTCGCGGACGCGGGGCCCGACGCCCCCGGCTACGTCCTCGTCGACGTTCCGGCGGACCGGAAGGCCCCGGCCGGCCGGTAGCGGGCCGCCCGCCGCCACTCCCCCGTACCCCTCCGGGATGTGGACCGCCCGCCCCCCGGCGCACCCTGATACCGGGGGACGGACGGAGTCAGGCGACCGGCGGCGGGCGGAGCAGGGACGGATGACCGACAGGCCGATCGACTACGCGGGCGTCTTCCGGGCGCTGCCCGGCATGGTCGCCGTGCTCACCCCGGACCTGGTGTTCGTCGACGCCAACGAGGAATTCCTGCGGATGTCCGGCCGCGACCGCGAGCGGACCATCGGCCGGAGTCTGTACGACACCTTCCCCGTCAGCCCGAACGATCCCCAGCAGAACGGTGTACGGACCCTCGCCGCCTCGCTCCGCCGGGTCCTGGAGACCGGCGAGCGGGACACCATGGCCCCACAGCGCTACGACGTCGAGTCGGCCGAGCGGTCCGGCGAGTGGGAGGAGCACTACTGGAGCCCTGTCAACGCCCCGGTGTTCGGCCCCGACGGCACCGTCGAGCTCCTCGTGCTGCGCGCGGAGGAGATCACCGAGCTGATCCGGGCCCGCGGCGGGCCGGTCCGCGGCCGCACCCGCGTCCTGGAGGCCGAGCTGTACGCCAGGGCGCGCGAGCTCCAGCAGGTCAACGAGCAGCTGCGCGCGGCGCACGCCCGCGAGCGGGAGGTGGCGCTGGCCCTCCAGGAGGCGATGCTGCCGGCCCCCGGGCCGATCGGGCCGCACCGCTCGGCGGTGCGCTACCGGCCGGCGATCGGCGCGCTGAACGTGTGCGGCGACTGGTACGACCTGGTCACCCTGGACGGCGACGGATACGGCGGGGTGACCGGCGCGGCCGCCGACCGGATCGGGGTCGCGGTCGGCGACGTCGTCGGGCACGGGCTCGCGGCGGCCGGGGTGATGGGCCAGCTGCGCAGCGCCCTCAGCGCCGCCTCCCGGGTGGCGGACGGCCCCGCGCAGGCCCTCGACGTGCTCGATCTGTACGCCCGGTCCGTCGAGGGCGCCGAGAACTCCACCGCCGTCGAGACCTGGATCGACTTCGGGCGCGGGGTCATCACGTACAGCAGCGCCGGGCATCCGCCGCCGGTCCTGGTGCACACGGACGGGACGGTGGAGTTCCTGGACCGGGCCACCGACCCGCCGCTCGGCGCGTATCTGGCGCACGGCACCCGGCCGCAGGCGGAGGCCGCGTTCACGCCGGGCGGGACCCTGGTGCTCTACACGGACGGGCTGATCGAGCGGCGCCACGAGGACATCGACGCGGGCCTCGACCGGCTCGCCGAGGCCGTCCGCCGGAACCACACCTCCCCGCCCGAGACGCTGGCGGACGCGCTGCTGCTCGACATGCTGCCGGTGGGCGGGGCGACCGACGACACCGCGCTGATCGTCCTCGGCCTGTAGGGACGGGACGGAGCGGAGCGGGATCAGGAGGAGTACGGGCCGAGCTGCCGGTACGGCTGCTGGTGCTGGTACGGGTTCGCCTGCTGGTACGGGTTGGGCTGCGGCTGTACGGGGTGGCCTCCGGCACCCGTGCCGGGCCGGGACTCACCCGAGCCCCCGTTCCCGTCCTCGTCCTCGTCCGCCGAGGTCTCGCCGACGAGGTCCCGGGCCATCAGCGTCGCCCCCGCCACCGCGCCCGGCATCAGCAGGACGGCGATGAAGGGGACGAGGAAGAACAGCGTGAGGGGGACGCCGAAACCGAGGGCGAGCGTCCGGCGGCCGCGCAGCAGGCCGAGGCGTTCCTTGAAGTCGACGTCCCGGCGCTGGAGCGCCACCGCCGTCAGCTCCTCGGTGAGGAAGAAGCCGGAGACGCAGAAGCCGAGCGCGGGCACCACGGTCTGCCCGACGACCGGGATGAATCCGGCGGCGAAGAGCAGGACGCCGTAGAGCGCGACACGGACGAGGACGCGCAGGCTGTCCCGGGCCGAGACCCACAGCTCCTGCCACAGCGGCCGGCCGGACTCGGGCGCCTCGCCGCCCTCGGCGCGGTCGACCGCCTCGGACAGCGACTCGTAGAAGGGCTGCCCGATCAGCAGCGTCACGGCGGTGAAGGTGATCACGGCGAGGAACAGGCCGAGTCCGAACACCAGGAAGGTGAGCGTGCCGCGCAGCAGCCCCTGCCAGGGCGAGCCCCAGTCGTCGGCGAACGGGGTGGCCCAGGCCGTCAGATCGTCCGCGCCGTAGAAGAGGCCCACGAACGCGCCCGCGTACAGGACGAAGGTGACGAGCCCGGGCAGCAGCCCGAAGCCGAACCACCGTCCGTGGCCGAAGACCCATTTCTGGCCCTGAAGGAGATAACCGAAACCCGCCCCGATGTCACGCATGCCGCTCACCCTAGGGGGTCTCGCGGGTGCTGCCGGGCGGAGGGGACCTGTGGAAAGAGGAGGTCCGGGGGAACGCGAAGAGAGGCCGCACCCTGGTCGGTCAGAGTGCGGCCCTCCCCCAGTGTGCGGGCTACCGGCCCAGATAGCGAACTCGGCCCCCTCCTCACCGTCGGTCACGGCCTCCCGAACCTCTGCCCTGAGCCTGACGAAACGTCAGCGGCAACGCACCCCCGGGCGGCCCAGCCCGGCGCGCGCGGGGCCCGGGGCGGCAGGACGATGCCAGGAGAGGGCGCGCCTCGCAGGCCCGCAATCCCCGCCCCGTACCCACCCTCACCCACCCTCCGGAGGACCGCCGTGACCGTCAGCCTCGAGCAACTGCGCCGCTGCCATGTCGCGGTCGATCTGGGCGCCGCCCGGACCCGGGTCTTCGTGAAGGGCGCCGGGCTCGTCGTCGACGAACCGTCGGTGGCCGCCGTGAACACCCGCTCCGGCGCGCTGATCGCGGTCGGCGCGCTGGCCGAGAAGATGACCGGCCGCACCCCGGACTACATCCGGGTGGTCCGTCCGGTCTCCGGCGGCACGGTCGTCGACATCGAGATGGCCCAGCGGATGCTCCGGCACCTCCTCGGCGACAAGCTGCGCCGCCAGCTGCGCCGCAAGCCCCGGCTGCGGGCGGCCGCGTGCACCCCGCACGACAGCGACCCGCTCGCCCAGCGCGCGGCCGTGGAGACCCTGGTCGGCCTGGGCGCCCGCCGGGTGGAACTGGTCGACACGCTGATCGCGGCGGCCGTGGGCTGCGGCCTCCCGGTCGAGCAGCCGACGGCGACCATGATCCTGGTGTGCGGGGCGGCCACCACGCAGGTCGCGGTGCTCTCGCTGGGTTCGATCGTGACCGCCGAGCGGATGCCGGTCGGCGGCGACGCCATCGACCACGCCGTCATCCAGCACCTGCGCCACCAGCACGAGCTGATGCTGCCGAGCCAGTCGGTCCGCCCGCTGCAGGTGGCCCTGCACGGCAACGGCCTGACCGTCCAGGGCCCGACGTACACCGAGATCCACGGCCGGGACGTGGCGACCGGCCTGGCCCGTTCGGTGACCATCGACACCGCCGCCGTACGCCAGGCCATCCAGACCCCGCTCACGGCCGTCCTCGACGGCATCGGCAAGGTGCTGCGCGACTGCCCGCCCGATCTGGTCGCCGACCTCGCCGACCGGGGCATCATGATGGTCGGCGGCAGCGCCCTGCTGCCGGGCCTCGACCAGATGCTGCGCGAGGCGACCGGGATGCCCGTGCAGATCGCGGAGCGGCCCGACGTGTGCGCCGTGCTCGGGCTCGGCGCGATGCTGGAGGGGCGGGTCCAGCCGCTGGCCCTCGGCCCGATCTCGGTGGACGGCCGCATCTCCGTGGACGGCCCGGTGGACGACCGTCCGCTGAGCGAGCGTCCGCTGAGCGCCCGGTCCGCGGCGGACGACCTGGCGGCCGACCTCGCGGGCGACGACCCGCCGGCGGGCGAGCGGCCCACCGCGGCGGAGTGATCCGCCTGACGCGCGTCCCCTGCCCAGCTGTCCGTATTTTGTACGACAATGACACCATGTCGATCACGGACGAGGGCGAGGAAGCGGGCGACGGCGGCGGCTCCGCCGGAGACACCGAGGCCGGTACCGACATCGACACCGAGGCCGGTACCGACACCGGTACCGGCGGCGACACCCGTACCGGCGCCGAGGTCCCCCGACTGCCGATGCCGCTCGAAGCCGTCCTCGGCGTCGGCGGCGACCTCGGACCGCCCGCCACCCTCCAGTACCTCGTGGACACCGCGGCCAGGCTGACCGGCGCCCGCTACGGGGCCCTGGGCGTCCTCGGGGACGGGGACGGGGACGCGGACGCGCGCGAACACCGGGGCATCACCGGCCTGTTCACCTGTGGTCTCACCGAGGAGCAGCGCCGGCGCGCCGGCCGGCTCCCCGCCGGCCGCACCGGGCTGCTCGGCGTGCTTCTCGGCGCCCCGGGCCCGATCCTCGATATTCCCGTCCGCGTTCCCGTCCGCGGCGGCACCGAGGTGGTCGGCACCCTGTGCCTCGCCGGCGAGCGCACCGGCCCGTTCACCGGGCAGGACCGGGCCCTGCTGCGGGTCCTCGCCGCCCAGGCCGGCACCGCCGTCGCGCACGCCCGCCGCCACGAGACCGCCCGGCGGCGCGAGCGCTGGATCGAGGGCACCGCGGCCGTGACGAACGCGCTGCTCTCCGGCCGGCCCGCCGGGGACGCCCTGGGCGCCGTCGCCGAACAGGCCCGGCTGCTCGCCGACGCCTCCGCCGGCGTGGTGCTCCAGCCCACCGCGGCGGGCGGCATGGAGATCGTCGCCGCCTCCACCGCCGGCGACCCCGCCGACCTGGTCGGTGTCACGATCGCGCCCGGCTCCCCCGTACTCGTCCAACTCCTCGGCGGTGAGCCGGTGTTCATCGAGGACTCGGCCACCGATCCGCGGATGACGACCGTCGTACGGAGCCGGTTCGGGCCGTCGATGATGCTGCCGCTGCGCAGCGGCGGGCGGCTCATCGGCACCCTCGCGCTGCCTCGGCGGCGCGGCGGCCTCCCGTACACCGCGGTGGACCGGCTGCTCGCCACGCAGTTCGCCTCGCAGGCCGCGCTCGCCCTGGTGCTCGCCGACGCGGCCGCCGACCGCGAACGGCTCGCCGTCTACGAGGACCGCGACCGGATCGCCCGCGATCTGCACGACCTGGTCGTCCAGCGGCTGTTCGCCACCGAGATGATGCTGGAGTCCACCCGGCGGCGGTCGGCCCCGGCCTCCGGCGAGCACGCGTTGATCGGGCGGGCCGTCGACGAGCTGGACTCGACGATCCAGGAGGTCCGCACCACGATCTTCGCGCTCCAGCAGCCGCCGGCGGATGTCCCGGCCTCGTTCCGCGGCCGGGTGCTGCGCGAGACGGGCGGCGCGGCGGCGCTGCTCGGTTTCCAGCCGTCCGTGCACTTCTCCGGCGCCGTCGACACCCTCACCGACACCATGGATGACACCACCGGCACCGCCACCGCCGCCACCCACGCCGCTGCGCGCACCGCCACCGCCGCCGACCGGCTGCTCGCCACGCTCCGGGGCGCGCTCGCCGCGGCGCACCGGCGGCCGGGCGTCGGGGCGGTGTCGGTCGAGGTGAGCGCGGGCCCGGACGGCCTGCGGCTGCGGGTGGCGGACGACGGGGCGCCGCCGGCCGTGGTGACGTGGCCGCCGGAGGCGTGACGGGACGCCCGCGTTTCCTCCGTGCATACGGACAGGCCCCGTACGGAGCAGTCCCGCGCGCCGCGGCCGGACGTCCCGCCTTGACTGGTGACGTGGACACCGCAGCGAAGTCCGGCGCCGCGCCGCACATCCCGGCGGCCGCCTACCGCAACCTCGCCATGGCCACGGTCGGCTTCGGGCTCACCTTCTGGGCCTGGTCACTGATCGCCCCGCTCGGACCCCACTTCGGCGAGACGCTGTCGCTCAGCTCCTTCCGGCAGTCGCTGCTCGTCGCGATCCCGGTCCTGGTCGGCTCGCTCGGCCGGATCCCGGTCGGGGCGCTCACCGACCGGTACGGCGCGAAGCTGATGTTCCCGCTGGTGTCGGCGCTGACGATCGTGCCCGTACTGCTGCTGATCGTGGTCAAGGACAGCTACGGCCTGATGCTGGTCGTGGCGTTCCTGCTGGGCCTCGGCGGCACCACGTTCGCCATCGGCATCCCGCTCGTCAACTCCTGGTTCCCGCCCGCGAAACGCGGTCTCGCGCTCGGCGTCTTCGGCATGGGCATGGGCGGCGTGGCGCTGTCCGGGTACTTCACGCCGCGGATGGCCGAGCACCACGAGAACCTGCCGTTCATCGTGGTGGCCTGCGCGCTCGCCGCGTACGCGCTGCTCGCCGTCCTGCTCGTCAGCGACCGCCCCGACCGGCCGGTCCCGGCCGCGTCCCTGGGCACACGGCTCGGGCGGGCCGGGCGGCTGCGGGTGACCTGGGAGCTGTCGGCGCTGTACGCGATCGGGTTCGGCGGCATCGTCGCGTTCGGTGTGTACCTGCCGACGTATCTGAAGACCTGGTACGACCTGGACCAGACCGACGCGGGCACCAAGGCCGCCGGGTTCGCCCTGGTCACGGTGATCTTCCGGCCGCTGGGCGGCTGGTTCTCGGACCGGGTCCACCCGGCGGTGGTGACGGCCGTCGCGCTCGGCACGGTCGCCCTCCTCGCCATCGTCCAGGCCTTCGACCCGCCGCTGAACCCGGGCGGCACGATCGCCCTGCTCATCATGGCCGCCGGCCTCGGCACCACCAGCGGCTCGGTCTTCGCGCTGGTCTCCCAGGTCACCCCACAGGCCCAGGTCGGCAGCGTGACCGGCATCGTCGGCGCGATGGGCGGCCTCGGCGGCTTCGTGCCCCCGCTGGTGATGGGCGCGATCTACAGCGCGAAGGGCTCGTACTCGATCGGCTTCATGCTCCTGTCCGACCTGACGCTCGCCGGCTGTGTGTACGCGTACGGGCGGATGCGCACGCTGCGGCCGGAGGGTGAACCGGCCGGCTCCTGAGGGTTGCCCCGGGGTCCCCGGAGGGGGTCTGCCGTGGGCCTCGCCGACCAGGCAGAATGCGGCCATGAGCGCCCTCTTCCCGGCCCTGGCGGCCGCGGCCGACCGGCCCGCCCTGCGTTTCGGCGCGGGCCCGACGACGACGTACGCGGAACTGGCCCGGGCGGCCGGCGCCCTGACGGCCCGGCTGGCGGGCACCGGACGGGTCGCCGTCTGGGCCACGCCGACCACGGAGACGGCGGTCGCGGTGGTGGCCGCGCTGCTCGCCGGGGTGCCGGTGGTGCCGCTCAACCCGCGCACCGGCGCGCGGGAGCTGGCCCACATCGTCGGCGACAGCGCGCCGGGCGCGGTGCTCGCGGGGCCGGGGGACGCGCTGCCGGACGGGCTCGCGGAGGTGCCGCGCATCGATGTCGAGTCATCCGTGGCGGAGACGGACGGGCCACGGGTCGAGGAGCCGACGGAGCCTTCGGACCCCGAGGCCCCCGCCCTGATCGTCTACACCTCCGGCACCACCGGCCCGCCCAAGGGCGTCGTCCTCTCCCGCCGGGCCGTCGCCGCCTCCCTCGACGCGCTCGCCGAGGCGTGGGCGTGGACCGGCGACGACGTCCTGGTGCACGGGCTGCCGCTGTTCCATGTACACGGTCTGGTCCTCGGCGTCCTCGGCCCGCTGCGGCGCGGCGGCGAGCTGCGGCATCTGGGCGGCTTCTCCGTCGAGGGCGTCGCGAAGGAGCTGGGCGACGGCGGCGGGACGATGCTGTTCGGCGTGCCGACCATGTACCACCGGATCGCCGAGGCCCTCCCCCACGACCCGGCGCTGGTCCGGGCGCTGGCCGGGGCGCGGCTGCTGGTGTCCGGCTCGGCCGCGCTGCCCGTACCCGACCACGAGCGGATCACGGCGGCGACGGGGCGGACGGTGATCGAGCGGTACGGCATGAGCGAGACCCTCATGAACACCTCCGTCCCCGTCGGCTCGGGCCCGCGCCCCGGGTCCGTCGGGCTGCCGCTGCGCGGCGTGGAACTGCGACTGGTGTACGAAGACGACGAGGACGGCGGCGGGGTCGTGGACGCGCGCGACGGGGAGACGATCGGCGAGGTGCAGGTCCGGGGGCCGAACCTGTTCAGCGCGTATCTGAACCGGCCGGAGGCGACGGCGGCGGCGTTCACCGGCGACGGCTGGTTCCGCACCGGGGACATGGCGGTACGGGAGGCCGACGGGTTCGTGCGCCTGGTGGGCCGCCGGGCCACCGACCTCATCAAGAGCGGCGGCTACAAGATCGGCGCGGGCGAGATCGAGAACGCGCTGCTCGACCACCCGGAGGTCCGCGAGGCCGCCGTGACCGGCGCGCCGGACCCGGACCTGGGCGAGCGGATCGTGGCGTGGGTGGTGCCGGCCGACCCCGACCGGCCGCCGGCCCCGGACGCGCTCGCCGCGCACGTCGCCGGGCTGCTCGCCCCGCACAAGCGACCGCGCGAGGTCCGCTTCCTGGCGGCGCTGCCGCGCAACGACATGGGCAAGATCCTGAAGAAGGCCCTCGCTGAGAACGCCGAGGACTCGGAGGCACGTCGTGGCTGAACGGATGACGGCCCGCGAGGTCATCGCCCTGGTCGCGGACGGTTTCACGCCCCTTCCGCCGCCCTCGGACGCGTCCAGGACGGACGGCACAGCGGTCGACGGGCCGCTCGGCTGGACCGGATACGACGACTCCCGCGCCCGCGCGTCCGCGCGGACCGGCGAGGACGAGTCGATCCTGTGCGGGACGGCGGAGGTCGGCGGCCGGGCCTGTGTCCTGGCGGTCTTCGAGTTCGGTTTCCTCGGCGGCTCGCTCGGCCGCGCGACGGGCGACCGGATCGTGGCCGCGTACGCCGCCGCGGCCGAACTCCGGGTCCCGCTGGTGTCGTTGGTCGCCACCGGCGGCAGCCGGATGCAGGAGGGCATGATCGCGCTCGGCCAGCTGCAGCGGGTCGCCGCGGCGTCCGTACGGCTGCGCGCCGCCGGCGTCCCGCAGATCGCCGTGCTGCGCGACCCGACCACCGGCGGCGGCTGGGCCACCGTCGGCGCGGGCGCGGACGTCACCCTGGCGCTGCCCGGCGCGCAGGTCGCGTTCGCCGGGTCCCGGGTCCGCCCGCCGGACGCCGACCCCGCCGCGTACACGGCCGAGGACCAGTACGCGCACGGGCACGTGGACGCGCTCGTCGCCCCGGCCCGGCTGCGGGACACCCTGGCGTCGTGGCTGCGCCTGCTGGCCCCGGACACCGGTGTGGCCGGCCACGACGGGACGCCCGCTCCCCCGCCGGACGCGCTGCGCGACCTCCCGCTGCCCGCCACCGGCTGGGAGGCCGTGCTGCGGGCGCGGGCGGCGGACCGGCCGCGGGCCGGGGCGTACCTCGACGCCTACTTCGAGGTGCGGGCGGCGATCCGCGGGGACCGGGAGGGCGGCGCCGACGACCGGGTGGAGTGCGGTCTCGGGCTGCGCGAGGGCCGGGTGGTGGCGTACGCGGCACAGGACGGCGGCGCGACCAGGCCCGCCGGATTCCGCACGGTGGTACGGCTGTTGGGGCTCGCGGAACGGCTCGGGATCCCGGTCCTCACCCTGATCGACACGCCCGGCGCGGCCAATGACGCCGCGGCCGAACGGGCGGGCGCGGGCCCGGCCATCGCGCAGGCGTTCGCGGCGATCGCGGGGGCCCGGGTGCCGGTCACGTCGCTGGTGATCGGGGAGGGCGGTTCGGGCGGGGCGCTCGCGCTGGCCGCGCCCGGCGCCACGTGGGTGACGCCGGACGGCTACTTCTCCGTCATCGCACCGGAGTTGGCGGCGCGGATCCTCAAACGGGCGGACGACCAGGTCCCGGAGACGGCCGGACAGCTCCGGCTGTGCCCCCAGGACCTGGTCGAACTCGGCGCGGCACGCGGGGTGGTGGGGGTGGCCGGGCCGTCCGGCCACCCCGCCGAGCCCGCTTAGCGGCCGGCGGCTAGCGGCGGACGCCGACCGCGCGGATCAGCTCCTGCTTCACGGAGCCGCCCCGGTCGTCGTTCGCGCCCGCCCGCAGCGAGACGGAGGCGGCGTCACGGGGGACGGCCAGTTCGCCGCGGCCGTCCGCGTTCAGCGCGACCTTCGTCCAGGTCGCGCCCTCGTCGTAGGAGGCCTCCAGCCACCGGCCGCCGAGCGTGCCGGTGCCGGCCGCGTCCTTCACGTACTCGGCGTAGACACGGACCGGCAGCCGCTTCCCGGCCGGGACGTCGCCGACGAGGTCGGTGTCCAGGTCGAAGCCGAGATTGATCATCGGCAGGTAGGTGATCCGGTCGGCCGGGGTGTGGGCGGAGCGCACGGTCCACTCGGCGTGCCCCTTGGTGCCGAGGCGCCAGCGGTCCCGGTCCAGGGTGGTGTCCGTGACGACCCTGAGCTCGGCCTCCTCGGCCGGTGCGTCCCAGACGTAGGCGCCGGAGCTGGTCTTGCGGTCGACGCGCGTGCCGTTGACGTACGCCTCGGTGACCTGGGTCATCGTCGGGTCGCCCCACACGTCGCCGAAGCCGGTGTGGTCGGGGCCGGAGTCGCCCCAGCCGGGGGTGTTGAAGCGGACGGTGTCGCCGCTGCGCTCCTGGCCCCAGCCGAGACCGGTGCCGAGCCACGGGTGCCAGACCGGCTTGAACCAGTCCTTGCGGACCTCGGTGCCGCCCCGGTAGACGGACTGGCCGCCGCGCTGTTCGAGCGAGGTGCCGGTCTCGCCGAGGTCGACGGACTCGTGCCAGCGCTGGCCGGTGCCGGTGGAGACGTACTCGGTGCGCTCGACCGGGAAGCCGATCCACTCCTTGAAGCCGATACCGATTCTGAAGGTGTCGGTGATCGAGTAGCGGAACTCGCCGCCGAGCTCCTTCTTGCCGGTCGGCATGTGGTACGCGGCGCGGAGCGTGGCGAGTTCGCCGCGGCCGGGCCGGTAGACGAGGTCGGTGCCGACGGCGCCGGGGTGCCCCTGGGAGAGGTCGTAGGTGTACGGGGTGAAGCGGGTGCCGGTCAGGTCGACGCGCTGCCCGCGGGCCGCGAGCGCGGCGAGCCGGGCGGCGTCGGCCTGGTTCACGGTGGCGACGGCGAGCGGCCGGTCCTGGTAGTCGGCGGTGCCGAACCAGGACATCAGACGGCCCGGACGGTCGTCGGTGACGAACAGGGCCTTGGCGCCCGCGTCCTGGGCCCGCTGGGCGGTCTCGACCGGGTCGGCGCCGTCGGCGAGGCGGACCAGGACGGCCTTGCCGGTGACGTCCTTGCCGGCGTATTCGGCGGCGGTGCCGGTGCCCGCGTCGACGACCGCGAGGCGCTGCCGGCCTTCGAGGAGCGCGCCGCCGGGCTGCACCGTGAGGTCGGTGAGCGCGGCACTGGCGGCGGTGCCCTCCAGGAGCGGCTTGCCGAGCCGCCAGACGGTGCGGTACTCGAAGGTGCCGGTGGCGGGCTTGGCGGTGGGCGCGGTGAAGATCGAGTCGTACATCAGGGGCACCTGGACGGCGCCGCTGTGCGAGGCCCCGCCGCCCTTGCGGTCGAACTCCATGAGGAGCTGCCGGGTCTCGGTGCGCCGGTCGACCTCGGCGCGGACCTCCCTCAGCTTGGTGCCGTCGAGGGTGATCTCGCGGTCGCGGTCGAGCACGATCTCCGGGTCGATGAGGAGACCGAGGCCGAGGGAGTCCTTGCCGTGCGAGCCGCGGACGTCGAGGACGCCGTCGACGCTGTACGTGCCGGGCTTGAGGCGCAGCCGAAGCGTGCCGGATTCGCCGACGGTGACGGGGAACGGGTCCACTCCGGCGGCCAGTTGGCGTACGGCGAGGGAGGCTTCGGAGGGGGCGCCGTCGCGGTCCTTGACGTGGACGGTGAGGGTGTAGCGCTCCTCCTCCTTCACCAGGCCGAGCGCGGTGTGGGCGACGACGGTGCCGCCGCTCGTCGCGGTGACGCGGCCGGAGCTGGTGCCGACCGGGGCCTTGGCGCCGTCGCCGGTGACGGTGGTGCTCGCGGTGCCGTGCGCCGGGACGGTGAGGTTGCTGTCGGCGAGGGCGGCGGTGCCGGCCGGCAGGCCCTCGACGGCGAGGTTCAGCTCGACGGGCTCGTCGGAGGAGTTGGTGTACGTGACGGTCTTGGCGACCGGCTTGTTGTCCTCGTACGGCCAGGCGTAGTAGCCGAGGTCGGCCGAACCGGTCGCGGACACGGTCGAGTTGACGGCGGCGGCCACGTCGACGCGGCCCGCGCCGAGGTCGTAGGCGGACGCGTCCAGCGTCTTGGAGCTGGACATGAGGGCGTCCTTGAGCCGGGCGCCGGTCCAGTCGGGGTGCCGCTGGGCGAGCAGCGCGGCGACGCCGGCGACGTGCGGGGTCGCCATCGACGTCCCGCTCATGGAGGTGTACAGGCCGCCGCCGGGCAGGAGTTGGGAGCGGGCGGCGAGGATGTCGACGCCGGGCGCGGACAGGTCGGGCTTGAGGGCCTGGTCGAGGTAGCGGGGGCCCTTGGAGGTGAAGTACGCGGCCTGGTCGGCGGAGTCGACGGCGCCGATGGTGAGCGCGGAGTCGGCGGCGCCGGGCGAGCCGATGGAGCCGGGGGCGCCGGTGTTGCCGGCGGCGATGACGAACAGCGCGCCGGTCTCGGCGGAGAGGCTGTTCACGGCCTGGGCCATCGGGTCGGTGCCGTCGCTGGGCTCCTGGGAGCCGAGGCTCATCGACACGATCCTCGCGTCGATGTCGCGGGCGGCCCACTCCATGCCGGCGATGATCTCGGACTCGGTGCCGTAGCCCTCGTCGCTGAGGACCTTGCCGACGGCGAGGGTGGCGCCGGGGGCGACGCCCTTCTCCTTGCCGTCGGAGCCCGCGCCGCTGCCGCCGACGGTGGAGGTGACGTGGGTGCCGTGGCCGTTGCGGTCGGCGACCTGCTGACCGGCGATGAAGGACTTGGACTCGGCGACGCGGCCGGCCAGGTCGGGGTGGGTGGCGTCCACGCCGGTGTCGAGGACGGCGACCTTGACGCCCTTGCCGGTGAGTCCGGCCTCCCAGGCCTTCGGGGTGCCGATCTGGGCGTTGGAGTCGGCCATGGCGGCCTTCACACGGGCGTCGAGCCAGACCTTGGCCGTCCCCGCGCCCGCCGCCCGCTTGGCCGGGGTGGCGGTGAACTCACGCCAGAACGCGGCGGGTTCGGTGACGGTGACGGCGCTGCCGCCGACGCTGGGCAGCGCGCGGACCCGCTTGGTACCGCGCGGCGCGGGGGCGGCCTTCCGGGCGCCGGCGCCGCCGCCGTGGGTGACGATCAGCGGCAGGTCGCCGGTGAGGCCCTGCTCGACGAGGCCGGTGACGTCGAAGAGCCGGCGGTCGAGGGCGCCGGACTCCAGATAGGGCCGGGCCTCGTCGGGTATGACGCTGACCCTGCCGTTCACGGTCTCGGTGCGGACGATCCCGGTGGCGCCCTTGGCCCGCTCGACGGTGACCGTCTGCGCGCCGCCGGCCAGGCCGGTGAGGGTGACCCGGTCGCCGGTCACCAGGGTGACGGTGGCGGACGCGGGGGCGGCGGCGCCGTTCCGGAACGTGTCCGGCACGGCGGGCGCCGCCGCTCCAGCGGGCACCTGCCCCGCCGTGAGCAGCGCCAGGGAAAGCCCGGCGGCGAGCAGACCGGCCCTTCCCGCTGCGGAAGGTCTGATCACGACTGACTCCTCGGCGCCCGGGGGACGGGGGTGTCCGGGCGTCGCGATGAGTCTCGGCTGTGGGGCGGGAGTTGACTCGTGCCACGGCTGGCGGCAATGTGCCGTGGCGGCCAACCGCCAGATCGGACACGGGGGTTGCGGGGAGCGGGGTACGGAGGGCAGGCGCGGGCGGGCCGGGGGGGCTCGGGTCGGGAGGCGCGCGGCCGGGCGCCCGGGTCCGCGTGAGCGTGAGCGCCCGGAACCACATGGGCCCGGGCGCCCGGAACCGCGTCGCGGGTTCAGGCGACCGGGGCGCGCCCGTCGTAGCGCCGGAACCCCTTCCCGTACAGGCCGAGCAGCCCGATGGCGAGGACACAGGCGAGACCGCCGCCCGTGATGGCCACGGCCGGACTGGCGAGGTCGGCCACGGATCCGGCGAGGAAGTCGCCGAGCCGGGGCCCGCCCGCGACGACCACGATGAACACGCCCTGGAGCCGTCCCCGCATCTCGTCCGGGGCCGCGACCTGCAGCATCGTGTTCCGGAAGATCATCGAGACGGTGTCGGAGTAGCCCGCGACGACGAGCAGGCACAGCCCGAGCCACAGGTTCCGGGTGAGGCCGAAGGCGGCGATCGCGGTGCCCCAGGCGGCGACGGACAGCAGGATCGCCTGCCCGTGGTGGTGGATCCGGCCCTGCCAGCCGGACAGCACGCCGCCGAGGAGCGCGCCGAACGCCGGTGCGGCAACGAGGAGTCCGGTGGTCCGGGCGTCCCCGCCGTACCAGAGCACGGCGATCGCCGGGAACAGCGCGCGGGGGTGGGCGAGGATCATCGCGCAGAAGTCCGAGAAGAACGTCATGCGCAGATTGGGGCGGGTGCCGAGGAAACGCAGCCCGTCGAGGACGGAGGCGCGCTTGTCGCCGTCGGCGCCGGCGGCGCGCTCGGGCGGCATCGCGGGCAGCCGCCACATCGCGTAGAGGGAGGCGGAGAAGGCGATGGCGTCGATGAGGTACGCGCTCTGGTAGCCGGACAGACCGACGACGAGGCCGCCGAGGCTGGGCCCGACGAGGGTGCCGAAGGTCGTGGTCATCGAGTTGAGCGCGTTGGCGGCGCGCAGCTGCTCGGCGGGCATCAGCCGGGGGATCATCGAGCTGCGGGCGGGCGAGCTGAGCGCCACGCACACGGCCTGCAGGGCCACGATCGCGTAGAGGAACCAGACCTGGTCGAAGCCGGCGAACGCGGCGACGGCCAGGACCGCGGAGAGCACGGCGAGGCCGGTGGAGCTGACGAGGCCGAGCTTGCGGCGGTCGACGGTGTCGGCGATCGCGCCGCCGTACAGGCCGAAGACGACGAGCGGGACGAGCGAGCAGAGTCCGACGAGGCCGACGGAGAACGACGACCGGGTGATGTCGTACACCTGGAGCGAGATGGCCAGGGCGGTCATGCCCTGGCCGACCCAGGTGACGCTGGTGCCGAACCAGAGCCGGCGGAAGTCGGGCGAGGTGCGCAGCGGGGTGAGGTCGGCGAACAGCCGCCGCTCCCCGCTCGCGGGCTTGCCCGCCGGCTTGCCCGCCGGCTTGCCCGCCGGTTCGTCCTCGGCCTTCTCCCCCGTCTCCTGCCGGGTGGCGCTCACGCGGCGTCGGCCGTGAGGTCGAAGCGGAGCTCGGGGCGGGCCCAGTGGGTGTGCCCGGCGGGTGGGACGGTGCCGGTGCGGCGGGCGCCGGTGCGCAGGTAGAACTCCTCGGCGGGCGGATGGGCCACGACCCGTATGGAATCGAGCCCGGCGGCCCG
>NZ_JBEYHT010000056.1:0-51012 GCF_040635425.1 Streptomyces laurentii
CGACCACCGCGCCGGGCCCTCACCATGCCCACCAACCAGCACCGCCCCCAACGACTCTGCCCGGCTACCCAGCAGCCGCAACTGAAACGGCGAGGTTAAGATCGCGGTGAACGATCGCGTATTCGTCGCGGCTAAAACGTTTGCAGAAAGTGCCGTTGATCGTGTCGCTCGGGGTGGCCGGCATCAGCACCACCGCGATCAGCGGAGGGGGTTGATGATGCCTACCGCCGCGACCCCGACATCTGTCTCTCGGCTCACCTGTCGCTGCCTCATCGGTAGCGGCCCCGTCCACCCCCGCCACGGCAGGCTTTCCCACCTGCTTGGAGCGCCGCAACGGAGGCTCCGATCCAGTAGACGCCTTGTGCCGGCCACTCGCCCGACGAACGAAAAGCGCGATTGTGGACCACCCGGAAAGTGATGACATCGGATGCGCCGGATCACTCACCCGGGGGTGGGATGTTCGCGCCGCCGGCGCCGGTCGGCGAGGTACGGGCGGTCGCCGGCCCCGTGTCGAGGAACTCCCGGATGGCGAAGCCGACCAGCACCACGACGACGATCCACATCACCACTGCCGCGGTCGGGTAGCTCCACGTCGCGAGGACGACGGCCGCCACGGTGAGGATCGCGGCCCCGATCCAACGCTTGTACCGGTTCACGAAGCGGCCGACCGGCCCGAGGCGGAGCCCGTGCGCCGTCGAGACCTCACGCAGCGCGCCGATCGCCGATGCGCAGGCGGTGCGGATCGCGACGGCGACTCTCGACGGGCCGATCAGGAAGGCTCCGACGGCCGTCACCAGTGCTGTCACACCGACGGCGCGGATGCTCGCGCGCAGGAAGCGGATCAGGGCGTCGTAGATCGAGCCGGCGGCGGCCTGGGACGCTCCCGGTGGCAGGTGGTCGAGGTACAAGGACCGGAAGACCGTCAGGACGACGCCCAGGAGGAGCATGGCGACGGCCACCCCGGCCGCCGCGCCGATCAGGCCGCGCCGTCGGTTCACGGCGGTGAACACGCCGGCGGCGGCGACCAGCACGGCGATGATCGGCAGCCAGGTCCCCATGATCTGCAGGAGCCGGAAGTAGGTCTTGACCTTGCCGATGTCCTTCGAGGCGAACACCACGAAGTTGGTGTGCACCTCCGGGATCTTCGCCGCGGGGCCGAAGCCGGAGCTCACCAGCTCGTCCTTCACCTTGGCGACGAACGGCCCGATGTCGATGGCGACCTGGTTGTTCTCCAGCGAGATCGCGCCGCCGCCCTTGCCGGTCAGCGCCTTGTCGAGCGAGGCGTGTGCCGCCCGGTTGGCGTCGGCCCACAGGGTCGCGAACTGGTCGCTGGTCACCACCTTGTTCACGGTGCCGCTGACCAGCTGGGTGAGGCCGTTGGTGATCGGCCCGGTCAGGTCGCCGATCAGCTTGCTGAGCCGGGGCGGCGCACCCTGCTCGGCGGCGGCCTGGGAGAGCTGGCCCACCAGGGCCTTCACGTCGATGTGGGACAGGACCTCCGAGGTGACCCGGCTGGTGACCGCGGCCTGGACGTCGGGGTCGCTCGCCAGCGGCGCGACCGTGGCGACGTACCGGTCGGTGTCGCCGACGATCGAGTCGGTCCACACCGCGACGACCGCGAGCAGTGCCAGCAGGGAGGAGATGACGATCAGGACGACCGAGCCGGACGTCCGAAGAAGGTGGTGACGCGCCCGGGGTGGTGGTTTCGATGCCTCGAGCGCGGCGAGCCGCTGCCGCAGCTCATCGAGCTCGGTGCGGTCGCCCGCAATGCCCCGGGGCTCGGGCGCGGAGTGTGCGGGCCGGCCGGTTCCGGGCGGTTCGCTGTCGGGACGGCCCTGCTGCGGGCTGTCGCCCGTCGGATCGGAAGCCGGGTCGGGTGTGCCGCTCGGCATGGCATCTCCCTGCGTCGGGTCCTCTGACAGAGGCGGGGGCGGCGGTCGCACTGACATCGCACCCGCTCCAGGAGATACCGTGAGTGACACCCGTGCCACCGCTTGTGCTCGCTCGGGTGAACTCGCCCTCCGCGCGCTGCGACCGCCGCCCGAAAGCGGACGGGAGGCGGCGGCCGGGCACGTGCGGAGGACCGCTGTGTGTCGCGCCGGTCCGGGAGCGGGGACGGCTGTGCGATCCACAGCATGCCGTCGTCGTCGACGCTCATGCCGTCCGGCCACACCCCGGCTTCGCGGAAGTCGAGGAAGCGTCGCCGGTCGCTCAGGGTGCCGGTTCCGACGTCGAGGTCGAAGACGTCGACGATCATGATGGTGGTGTCGGCGAGGTGCAGGCGCCCTGCCGGTTCGTCGAGGGCGGGTCCGCCGGAGCAGCCTCGGACGAGCGAGTGCCGTCCACCGCTACCGTCCCGACGGCACCTTCGACGGAGCCGCGTCAGCCACGCGGACCACCCGGACGTCGTCGACCCGGTACAGCGCGGCGTTGCGCGGTTGTTTGTCGTAGGCCATGGTCCCGACCCAGGCCCATCCTCGGCTATCGGTCTTGGCGTCGTTCGCGCGGTTCTCGGGCGTGTTCTGCTCGATCGCCGCACACAGGTCGGTCGCCCCCGTGGTCCGGTCGAGGACCCGGGCCAAGGAGGTATGTGCCGGCCGGTGTGCATCCGTTCTCCTCGTTGAACAGGAGCCGGCCCGGCCAGGCAGGCGGTCTCGCGCCTCGTTACAGAGGAGGGGGGATCAAATCGGTGGTGTCGGGCCTCGGGGCGGGTTATGTTTCTCCCGTCCTCGGAAGTTGGGCGGTGTGCCCCTTCCCGAGCCAATGTCAGTACGTGGAAAAGAAGCAGGAGGTGAGGACATTGATGACTGTCACCGTGACGGGCTCTGCCCGCATTCAGGAGTTCATCGTTCCCACCCCTGTGGTCTCCGGCTGACACCCATACGATCCGCGCGCCTGGAGCGCGCCGCCGGGGCCACCCTTTGAAGGGTTTCCCCTTGTTCCACGCTTCGCTCCACTCTTCCTCCTCCGCTGCCCAGCACCCGCTCGTCGTGTACGGGTGGGACGACGACTGGGCGGCCGCGTTCGCCCCGTACGCCGCGCAGGGCCTGCTGCCCGGGCGGGTCGTCCGGGTCGACCGGGGGCAGTGCGACGTCATGACGCCCGAGGGCCTCGTGCGCGCCGACACCGCGTTCGTCACCCCGCACGACCCGATGCGGGTGGTCTGCACCGGTGACTGGGCGGCCGTCGACCCCGACGGGATCGGCGACCCCCGGTACGTACGCGCCTACCTGCCGCGCCGGACCGCGTTCGCCCGCTCCACCTCCTCCAAGCGCTCCGAAGGCCAGATCCTCGCCGCCAACGTCGACCACGCGATCATCGTCGTGTCGCTCGCCGTCGAGCTGGACCTGGGCCGGATCGAACGCTTCCTCGCCCTCGCCTGGGAGTCCGGCGCGCAGCCGCTCGTCGTCCTGAGCAAGGCGGACCTGGTGCCCGACCCGGTCGGCCTGTCCTATCTCGTCGAGGACGTCGAGACCGTCGCCCCCGGCGTCCAGGTCCTGGCGGTCAGCTCGCACACCGGCGACGGCCTCGACACACTCCAGGCGGTCGCCGCCGGCGGCACGGCCGTGCTGCTCGGGGTCTCCGGCGCGGGCAAGTCGACCCTCGCCAACACGCTCCTCGGCCTCGACGCCATGGAGGTCCAGGCCACCCGCGACGCCGACGGCAAGGGCCGGCACACCACGACCACCCGCAACCTGCTCGCCCTGCCCGCCGGCGGCGTCCTCATCGACACGCCCGGACTGCGCGGGGTCGGCCTGTGGGACGCGGAGGCCGGAGTCGGCCAGGTCTTCTCCGAGATCGACGACCTGGCGGCGTCCTGCCGCTTCCCCGACTGCGCCCACGAGGCGGAGCCGGGCTGCGCCGTGACCGCCGCCATCGCCGACGGCACCCTCCCGGAACGCCGCCTTGACAGCTACCGCAAGCTGCTGCGCGAGAACCAGCGGCTGGCCGCCAAGACCGACGCCCGCATGCGTCACGAGATGCGGAAGGTCTACAAGCAGCGGGGCATGGAAGGCCGCGCCGCGATGGACATCAAGCAGGGCCGCTTCCGCTGACGGCCGCCGGTCGTCAGCCGTCAGCCGTCAGCCGTCAGCCGAGGGTGGAGGCCGCCCCCTCGGTCTCCGTGTCCGAAATCCGCCAGCCCGGCCCCGGTGGGCCGCGCACACTGGAAGCATGACGGACACGAAGACCGAGGTGGCGGCGGGTACGGCGGGTGCCCTGGCGGCGGTGGGGGCGACCGGTGTGACCGGCGCGCCGCTGGACGAGGAGACCCGGTACCGGGCGGTCGGCAGCCGGGACGCCCGCTTCGACGGGGTCTTCTTCTTCGGCGTCGCCACCACCGGCATCTACTGCCGGCCCAGCTGCCCCGCCGTCACCCCCAAACGCCGCAACGTCAGCTTCTACCCGACCGCCGCCGCCGCGCAGGCGCACGGCTTCCGGGCCTGCCGCCGGTGCCGGCCCGACGCCGTGCCCGGTTCGCCCGAGTGGGACGTCCGCGCGGACGTCGTCGGCCGCGCCATGCGGATGATCGGCGACGGCGTCGTGGACCGCGAAGGCGTCCCCGGACTCGCCGGACGGCTCGGCTACAGCACCCGGCAGGTCCAGCGGCAGCTCACCGCGGAGCTGGGCGCCGGACCCGTCGCGCTGGCGCGCGCCCAGCGCGCGCACACCGCGCGCGTGCTCCTCCAGACCACCGAGCTGCCCGTCACCGAGATCGCCTTCGCCTCCGGATTCGCCAGCGTCCGGCAGTTCAACGCCACCATCCGCGCCGTCTACGCCCGCACCCCCACCGCCCTGCGCGCCGAATCAGGCACGGGCACCGGGACCACCGCCGACGCGCGTACGGGCACGAACGCGCGTACCGCCCTCGCCGCCGGAGTACCGCTGCGGCTCGCCCACCGGGGGCCGTACGCCGCACGGGAAGTCTTCGACCTGCTGGCCGCCGAAGCCGTACCCGGCATCGAGGAAGTCGTCGGCGCACCCGGCACCCGCACCTACCGGCGCACCCTGCGCCTGCCCTACGGCACCGGCCTCGTCTCCGTCGACGAACACTCCCCGGGCCCCTGGCTCGACGCCCGCATCCGGCTCACCGAACTCCGCGACCTCGCCACCGCCGTCCAGCGGCTCCGCCGGCTCCTCGACCTCGACGCCGACCCGTACGCCGTCGCCGAACGTCTCGGCGCCGACCCCGTACTCGCCGCCGAAGTCGCCGCGCGCCCCGGCGTACGCTCCCCGGGAACGGCCGAACCCGAGGAGTTCGCGATCCGCACCCTCGTCGGCCCCGCCGAAGCCGCCCGGCTCGTCACGCGCCACGGACTTCCGCTCGACACCCCCTGCGGCGGCCTCACCCATGTCTTTCCCGCGCCCGCCGAACTGACCGCCCACCCCGTCGCCGGCCCGCTCGCCCGCGCCCTCGCCGACGACACCGTACGGCTCGACCCGGGCGCCGACCGGGACGCGTCCGCGGCGGCGCTGGCTGGGGTTCCAGGGGTCGGGGCGGAGGCGGTCGCGGCGATTCGGGTGCGGGCGCTGGGGGATCCGGACGTGGCGGTGCCGGGGGTGAGGGGGCGGGAGGAGTGGCGGCCGTGGCGGTCGTATGCGGCGCGGTATCTGGGGCGCGGGTGAAGTGGTGTGGGGCGCGAGTGCGGGGGAGGGGCAGTTCTTCTGTGGGACGGCTTGGTCAGTACGCGTGGTCGGCTGTCACGTCCGCCGAGAGGTCCAGGTGGTGGCGGGCCGCTTCGGGGGAGAGGGACATGAGCGTTGCCGTGAGGGCGTCCACGGCGGCCAGGTGGGCGATGCGGCTGGCGGAGGTTTCCAGGCCGAAGACGAGGTCCTGGCCGCCCGCCACGAGGACGTGGGTGCTGCTCTCGCTCAGGGGTGAGCGGGCGTAGCTGGTGAGGGCGACCACCGCGGCCCCTGCGGTACGGGCCCGGCGGGCGGTGTCCACCGTGGTGCGGGTGGCGCCGGTGTGGCTGATGGCGAGGCAGACGCCGTCGGGCGGGAGCTGGCCCGCGGCGAGCTGGGCGGTGAGCGGGTCTGAGGGGGCGTCGACCGGGCAGCCCAGGGCCCGCAGCCGGTAGGCGACGTCCAGGGCGACGGCCGCCGAGAGTCCGGCTCCGGCGACGACCACGCGCGGGGCCGCGCGCAGGGCCGCGGCCGCTGCCGCGAGCACGGTGGTGTCGAGGGTCGCCGCGAGGCCGTCCAGGGCCTCCCGGGAGGCGCGCACCGTGGCGGTGAGCGCCTGGGCCGCCGGGTCGTCCGGCGTCTGCGGGGGCGGGTCGGCGGCGATCCGGGCGGCCTCGATCTTCAGTTCCTGGAAGCCCCGGAAGCCGAGCCGCTGGCAGGCGCGTACGACGGTCGAGGACGCCGTGCCGGCCAGCGCGGCCACGTCGCTGACGCTCAGGTGGACCAGGGCCGGGCCCTGGTCCAGGACCACCCGTGCCACCCGGGCCTCCGTCTCGCGCAGCTCCGGCAGCCGGGCGCGGATCCGGGCGGTGAGGCGACCCCCGCTTTCGGAATTCTGTTCCATGTGCTTAGCCTAGCGTGGAATTCCATTCCAGGAGTTCCCTGACGCCGCCCCGTCCCGTGCAGGAGTCACTTCGCCATGCCCGGATCGATGTCCACCGCCGCCCTCACCGCCGTCCTCGCCGCCGCTGTCCTCCACGCGGTCTGGAACGCGATGGCCCACCGGATCCCCGACAAACTCGTCGGCTTCGCCCTCATCAACTGCGGCTACACCCTCTGCGCCGCCGTCCTCGTCCGTTTCACCCCGGTCCCGCCGGCCGCCGCCTGGCCGTTCATCGCCGCCTCGGCCGCGCTCGAAGTGGCCTCGCACCTGTTCCTGCTGCGTGCCTACCAGCTCGGCGACTTCGGGCAGATGTACCCGCTCGCCCGGGGTCTCGCGCCGCTGCTCGTCGCCGTCGCCTCGGTCACCCTGCTCGGCGGCGGCCTCACGCTGCCGCAGGCCCTGGGGGTGCTGCTGGTGTCCGGCGGGCTCGGCGCGCTCGCCCTCGGGTCCGGCCGCGTCGGGCGGGCCCAGCTGCCCGCCCTGGGCGCCGCGGTCGGCACGGGCGTGCTCATCGCCGCGTACACGCTCGTCGACAGCTCCGGCGTCCGGCACGCCGACGACACCCTCGCGTACATCGCCTGGCTCTTCCTTCTACAGGGCCCCATCCTGCCGCTGGTCGCGCTCGCCCGGCGGCGGCGCGCCCTGTTCGCCCAGGTCAGGCCCGTGCTCGGGACCGGGCTTACCGGCGGGGTGCTGTCCATGGCCGCGTACGGGCTGGTCATCTGGGCCCAGGCGCACGGTGACGTCGCCTCCGTGGCCGCCCTGCGCGAGACCGGCATCCTCGTCGCCGCCGTCATCGCCACCCTGTTCTTCCGCGAACCCTTCGGACGGCTGCGGCTGATCGCCGGCGCCGTGATGCTGACCGGGATCGGGCTCCTGCGCTGACGCCGTCAGTCCAGGACCAGGACGCCGACCCAGGCCCCCATGATCAGCAGGCAGGCGAACAGCTCCACCAGCACGCTCGTCCCCGCCGCCCGCATCACCGTCCGGGTGGCCGTCCGCGCCTGGCCGTGGCCGCCCGCCCGCAGCCGCTCCGACAGATAGACCCCGCCCACGAAACCGGGGATCGCGCCGATCACCGGGATCAGGACGAACCCGAGCAGCGCCCCCGCCCCCGCGTACGCCATCGTCCGCCGGGTGACCCCCGCCCCCCGGAACCGGCGCGGCGGCAACTGCCACACCGCCACCTGCGTGAGCAGCAGCAGCCCTGTCGCGGACACCAGCAGGATCCAGGCCGGACCGGTCCGCTCGTGCAGCGACCACCACAGCACCGCCGCCCACACCAGCCATGTCCCGGGCACGCCGGGCGTCAGCACCCCGAACAGACCGAGCAGCATCACAAGCCCGATCAGCAGAAGCTGCCACACTCCCATCTGCCCAGGGTGCCGGAGACCCGGCGTCATCGCAGGTCAAGGTGCACCCAAGAAGTACGGCCGGGGGACGGAACTCAGCGGCGGGCGACCCAGCCCTTCTCGTACGCGTGCCAGCCCAGCTGCAGCCGGGTCGTCACGCCCGCCAGTTCCATCAGGCCCTTCACCCGCCTCTGTACGGTGCGCAGCCCCAGGTCCAGCTGCTTGGCCACCGTCGCGTCCGTCATGCCCGCGAGGAGCAGCGACAGGACCTCCAGGTCCACCGGGTCCGGGCCCGGCACCTCTTCCTCCGTCAGGCGCGCGCCCGCGCCGAGGCGCAGGGGCAGCGCCTCGCGCCACACCGACTCGAACAGGCCGGTGAGGGATTCGAGGAGGCCGCTCGCGTGCACCACCAGGGCGGCGGGCTCGGCGTTGCGGCCGGACAGCGGGATCATCGCCAGCGTGCGGTCCGCCACCACCAGCTTCGTCGGCACCCGGTCCACCACCCGGATCTCCTCGTGCCGCCCGAGGGCCGCGGACAGTTCGACCAGGCCGGTCGGCAGCGACAGGACGTCCCGCTCGACCACCACCCGGTAGCGCACACCCCGCTCGGCGGCCTGCGCCTCCGCCTCGTTGTCCATCCCGGATACGGCGATCGGCTTGCCCGTCACCAGCGCGCACACCTCGTCGGTGGCGCCCAGCTGGAGCTGGAGAAAGCGGTGCGTCACCGCGCTCGCGCCGGTCACCACCTCCACCAGGTCGTGCACGGCCGGCTCGGTCGCCTCGGTCCGGTACTCGCGGGCGAGCAGCGACGCCGCCCGCTCCGCCTGCTCCAGCTCGTGCCGCTGCTGGGTGAGCAGCGCGCCGAGGGCCACCCCGGGCGGGGCCGCGACCCAGCGGCCCATGCGGGCCGAGGACTGGGCGGCCAGGCCCTGCGACTCCAGGTGCCGCAGCGCCCGCTCGGTGTCGAGTTCCGGCAGGGCGAGGCGATGGGCCAGGTCGGACACCTCGGCCGCGCCGAGCGCGACCAGCGCGCGGTAGGCGGACTCCTGCCGTTCGTCGAGACCTATCGCACCCAGCATCTGCCGACCCACCCCTCGCGCGGACGCCCCCGGACGACCCGGACATCCCGGGACGGCCCGCGGACGCATTCGTTCCAATTGGTGCCTGGCGGGAAACGGCCACGGCGCATTCCCGCCTCGATCATCCTGCCTGCACCACCCTCACCTCTGCCAATGTGGCGCCACCGCAGCACTGACAACCTCCGGCCGTCGGGGCCTTCGCCCCGCCGTGCCCGGAACCAGATGGGGAGAGCGATGCGCCCGATTTCGCGTACGGCCCTGGGGGCGGCGACCGCAGCCGTCCTGGCCGTCACCGCGGTCACGGCGTCCGCGGCCGCGACGCCGCAGGACGAGCCGGGGACCGGAAAGCGACCGCTGGTCGGCAGTGAGGCCGCCGGCGCCGGACAGCAGCGGACCGCCACGGTCACCCTGGTGACCGGGGACCGGGTCGTGGTGAGCAGGGACGCCCAGGGCGACCCGGCCGCGACCGTGCTGCCCCGCGAGGACGGCACCGTCCCGTTCGTCCAGACCCGGCGCACCGGACCGGACTTGTACGTCTACCCCGAGGGCGCCACCGCCGCCCTCGCCGCCGGGCGGGTCGACGAGGAACTCTTCAACGTCACCGGACTGATCCGGCAGGGGTACGACGACGCCGGCTCGGCCACCCTGCCGCTCATCGCCGTCTACGGCACCGACCTCGCGAAGGCGCGCACCCTGCCGCCCGCCCCGCGCGGCGCCACCCGGGGCAAGGTCCTCAAGACGGTCGACGCCGTCGCGCTCAAGGCCGACAAGAAGCAGGCCGCCGCGTTCTGGGCAGACGTCACCGCCCCCGCCGCGCGCGGTACCTCCCCCGGGCCGACCAAGCTGTGGCTCGACCGCAAGGTCAAGGCCACCCTGGAGCGTTCCACCGCCCAAGTCCACGCCCCCGAGGCCTGGGCCGCCGGCTACGACGGCACCGGCACCAAGGTCGCCGTCCTCGACACCGGGGCCGACGCGGACCACCCCGACCTCAAGGGCCGGATCGTCGCCGCCGAGAACTTCACCGACTCGGCCACCACCGGCGACCGCCAGGGCCACGGCACCCACACCATCTCCACCGTCGGCGGCTCCGGCGCCGCCAGCGGCGGCAAGAAGAAGGGCGTCGCCCCCGGCGCCGCGCTGCTCAACGGCAAGGTCCTCAACGACGGGGGATCGGGCGCCACTTCGTGGATCATCGCCGGCATGGAGTGGGCCGTCGCCCAGGGTGCCGACGTCGTCTCGATGAGCCTCGGCGACCCCTCCCAGACCGACTGCTCCGACCCGTTGAGCGCCGCCACCGAACAACTCGCCCAGAGCGAGGGCACCTTGTTCGTCATAGCCGCCGGCAACTCCGGTCCGGGCAACAAGACCGTCTCCTCGCCCGGCTGCGCACCCGGCGCGCTGACCGTCGGCGCCACCGACCGCGACGACTCCACCGCGTACTTCTCCAGCCGCGGCCCCACGGACAACGTCGCCCACACCCTCAAGCCGGAGATCGCCGCCCCCGGCGTCGGCATCTCCGCCGCGGCGGCCGGCGGCCGCGGCGACGACGCGTACCAGTCGATGTCCGGTACGTCGATGGCCACCCCGCACGTCGCGGGCGCCGCCGCCGTCGTCAAGCAGCGCCACCCCGACTGGACGGCCCAGCAGATCAAGGCCGCGCTCGTCTCCTCCGCCGACAGCGGCATCCCGGGCGACGCCCGCGAGACCGGTGGCGGCCGGCTCGACGTCAAGGCGGCCGTCGACCAGACCGTGCTCGGCGCCCCCGCCGTCCAGGGCGGCACTTTCTCCTGGCCGCAGCGCCCCGCCGACCGCAGCACCGTCTCCGTCCCGTACACCAACACCGGGGACAAGCCCGTCACCCTCGACCTCGCGGTCGAGAAAGTCACCGGCAACGACGGCTCGGCCGTACGAGGCCCGGTCGCCCGCCTCGGCAAGCGCACCGTGACCGTCCCGGCCGGCGCCACCGTCCAGGTGCCGCTCGCCGTCGACCCGACCGCCCACCTGGAGCGCGCACAGTACGGCGACGTCACCGGCCGCGTGCTCGCCACCGGCCCCGGCGGCGTCCACGTCTCCACCCCGTTCTCGCTCTACGTCGAGCCCGAAACCCTCACCCTGCGCGTCAAGATGATCGACCGTCAGGGCAAGCCCGCGAACGGCTCCTCCTCGCTCGACGTCATCGGCACCGACGACGCCTCCGGCGAACGCCGCTTCAACGAGGGCGCCGCCGAGCAGGTCTACCGGCTGCGCGCCGGCCGCTACTTCCTCTCCTCCTACGTCACCACCCGGGACGCGGGCGAGGGCGCCACGCTCGACGACTCGCTCAGCTACCTGGCCCGCCCGCAGCTGGAGCTGAAGAAGGACACCACCGTCGTCCTCGACGCCCGCCAGGCCCACCGCCTGTCCGTGCGCACCGACCAGCCCCACGAACTGCGCGGCGCCACCCTCGCGTTCGCTCGCGCCTGGGACGACACCTGGCTGCACTCGGGCACCGCCGGCGGCCCGCGCAGCATCCGCGGCTACTACGCGGACGTGGAAGGCCGCGCCGGCGACGGCACCTTCGAGTTCGGCAGCTACTGGCGCGCCGCCGCCCCGCAGATCACCGAACTGAAGACGGCCGGCGGACGCGTCCTGCACCCGCTGACCGGCTCCACCGGCTCCGACAACCTCGACGGCACCGGCTCCGCCCGGCTCGTCGACGCGGGCACCGGAAGCCGCGACGAGCTCACCGCCGCCCAGGTCAAGGGGAGGATCGCGCTCGTCCGGCTGCCCGACGACGCGACCAGCGCCCTCGCTCTCGCCCGTGACGCCAAGGCCGCCGGAGCGGTCGCCGTCGTCGCCTACCACCAGGCCCCCGGCCGCTGGTACCCCGGCGGCAGCTACTCCGGACTCGGTCTGCCCGTCGTCTCCGTCCCCGCCGACGAGGCCACCGCGCTGCTCGGCGAACTCGCCGCCGGCGAGGTCACCTTGGCGTGGCAGGCCACCGCCGCCACCCCGTACGTCTACAACCTGGCCTTCCCGGAGGCCGGCGCCGTGCGCGACGACCGCGTCTACCGGGTCCGGGACGGAGCGCTCGGCCGTACCGAGTCCCGCTACGGATCGGCCGGCATCGCCACCGACTTCATGGACTTCCCCGTCACCTCCCGGCCCGGCGGCGGTTCCGTCTCCTTCGCCTCCCTGGAGACCGTCGCGGCCCCCGGCACCCGCACCGAGTACTACACGCCCGGTGACACCACCTGGCAGCAGATGACCGGCTCCAGCTTCCCGTTCGGCGAGCTGATGATCGGCGCCCAGCGCGCCTACGCCCCCGGCGAGAAGCACACCGAGACGTGGTACGACGGAGTCCTCGCCCCGACCGCCCCGCGCGACGCCACCGGAAAGCCCGTTCTCGTCGCCGAGCGCCAGGGCGACTGGATCGGTTTCTCCGACGCCATGTGGGGCGACCGCACCCACCACGCCGAGCCCGGCTCCTTCGGTGACATCGGCAACCTGCGGCTGTTCCGCGACGGCGAGGAGATCGGCTCCAGCTCCTACCCGTTCGGCGCGTTCGAGGTGCAGGCCGAGCCCGGCACGTACACCCTCGAGCAGAACACCATGAAGATCGGCAGCCGGGTGTGGGCCCGCTCCACCTCCGTCAACTCGAAGTGGACCTTCACCTCCGCCCGCGACACCTCCAGCGCCTCCCAGGCCCTCCCGGTTCTCTTCCCCCGCTACGACCTTCCCGAGGACGGGCTGAAGACCCTGGCCGCCGTCGACGGCCAGCACATCGGCCTCGACGCCACGGGCCACGCCGGGTACACGCCCGGCACGCTCGCCTCGGCGAAGCTCTCGTACTCCTATGACGAGGGCAAGACCTGGACCGAGGCGCCGGTCACCCGCCAGGGCGACGGCTGGACCGCCACCGTGGATCACGCGGGCGCCGGCGGCAAGCAGGTCACCCTGAAGACCGAACTGACGGACGCCCACGGCAACTCCGTCACCCAGACCGTGGTCCGCGCCTACGACGTGCGCTGACCACGCCGGTCCGCCGGGCGTCCTTCCCGTGGGGGGTTGGAGACGTCCGGCGGACCACTCTGTTCGGGGGTCCTCTTCGGCGATGTGCCGGATTCGGGCGGCCCCTCCGGTGGACAATCGGGGCATGACGCAGCAGGGCGACACCGGCTGGTGGGACAGGCTCTACGACGGCGCGGCCCCGGACACCGCGCCCGCGCCGACCCCCGACAGCCTCGACGAGCGCTACGACTCCGCCGCGGCGACCACCGCCGCCACTCCGGCCGCCGCCGCTCCCCTCGACGACCCCGCGCCCGTGGCGGTGCCCGCGCCCCGGCCCCGTACCGGACACGTCGGCAGCCGGCCGCCCACGTACGAACCCGAGCCCACCGCGCTGCCCGCCGCCCGGCCCGGCGCGCTCGGCGACCTCGTCCCCGACACCGTCCTCGACGGCGCCCGCTACGGCGCCTGCACCCTGCGCGCCGCCTCCGTCCGCGGCGACTCCGCCCGTTTCCGCGGCGAACCCCGCCGCGACGCCCTGCTCACCGCCCGCTTCGGCCAGGGCGAGGCCGCGCTCGTGCTCGTCGCGGTCGCCGCCGGGACCCGCGCCGCCGACCAGGCCCATCTCGCCGCCGCCGACGTGTGCCAGTGGATCGGCGAGACAGTCGGCCGCAGCCACGCCCGGCTGTCCGAGGACCTCCGCTCCGGCCGTGGCGGCGACCTCCGATCCGGACTCCAACGGCTCACCGACCGCACCTACGGCAAGCTGCGCGCCCGCGCCGCCGAGCGCGGCCTCGCCCCCGACGCGTACGCCGCCGGGCTGCGCTGTCTGCTTCTGTCCGCCGACCCCGAGTGCCGTGCCCGGGTCGTCTTCGGCGTCGGCCCCGGCGGGCTGTTCCGGCTCCGCGACGGCTCCTGGCAGGACATCGAGCCGCCGGCGGATCCCCTGCCCGGGACGCCCGGGACGCCCCGGACGCCCGGGACCTCGGTGGCCGGCGAGGAAGAGGAAGACGACGGGCTCACCCTCGGACTCGGGCTCGCCGCCGCGCCCGGCCGCCCCTTCGTCGAGGCCCCGCCGCCCCCGCCCGCCGAGCCGTTCCGCTTCCGCGCCTCGACCGCCCGCCCCGGCGACGTCCTGCTCCTCGCCTCGAACGGCCTCGCCGAACCGCTGCGCGGCGCCCCGGCACTCGCCGGCGAACTCGCCACCCGCTGGACCGGCGCCGAGCCGCCCGGCCTGGCCGCCTTCCTCGCCGACACCCAGGTGCGCGTCACCGGCTACGCCGACGACCGTACGGCGGTGGCCGTCTGGGAGGCGTAACCTCCCCGCCCATGGGTTGATGGACCCATGGCCAAACAGAATGTCGCAGAACAATTCGTCGACATCCTCGTCCGCGCGGGCGTCCAGCGCCTCTACGGAGTGGTCGGCGACAGCCTGAACCCGGTCGTCGACGCCATCCGCCGCACCGACGGCATCGACTGGATCCAGGTCCGGCACGAGGAGACGGCCGCCTTCGCCGCCGGCGCCGAGGCCCAGATCAGCGGACGGCTCGCCGCCTGCGCGGGCTCCTGCGGCCCCGGCAATCTGCACCTCATCAACGGCCTGTACGACGCCCACCGCTCCATGGCCCCGGTCCTCGCGCTCGCCTCCCACATCCCGTCCAGCGAGATCGGCCTCGGCTACTTCCAGGAGACCCACCCGGACCAGCTGTTCCGCGAATGCAGCCACTACAGCGAACTGATCTCCAACCCCGGCCAGATGCCCCGGCTGCTCCACACCGCGATCCAGCACGCCGTCGGCCAGGGCGGCGTCAGCGTCGTCTCGCTGCCCGGCGACATCGCCGCCCGGCCCGCCCCCGAGCAGACCGCCGTGACCGCGCTCGTCAACTCCCGGCCCACCGTCCGGCCCGGCGACGCCGAGATCGACGCCCTCGTCCGGATGATCGACTCCGCCGACCGGGTGACGCTGTTCTGCGGCAGCGGCACGGCGGGGGCGCACGAGGAGGTCATGAGCTTCGCCGAGCGCGTGAAGGCGCCCGTCGGGCACGCGCTGCGCGGCAAGGAATGGATCCAGTACGACAATCCGTACGACGTCGGCATGAGCGGGCTGCTCGGCTACGGTGCCGCCTACGAGGCCACCCACGAGTGCGATCTGCTGCTCCTGCTCGGCACCGACTTCCCGTACAACGCCTTCCTGCCCGACGATGTGCGGATCGCCCAGGTCGACGTCCGGCCCGAGCGCCTCGGCCGCCGCTCCCGGCTCGACCTCGCCGTGTGGGGAGACGTCCGTGAGACGCTGCGCTGTGTGATCCCGCGCGTCCGGGCCAAGAACGACCGGCGCTTCCTCGACAGGATGCTGAAGAAGCACGCCGCCATCCTGGAAGGCGTGGTCAAGGCCTATACGCGGAAGGTCGACAAGCACGTCCCGATCCACCCCGAGTACGTCGCCGCCGTCCTCGACGAACTCGCCGACGACGACGCCGTGTTCACCGTCGACACCGGGATGTGCAACGTCTGGGCCGCCCGCTATCTCTCGCCCAACGGGCGCCGCCGCATCATCGGTTCCTTCAGTCACGGCTCCATGGCCAACGCGCTGCCGCAGGCCATCGGCGCCCAGTTCACCGACCCCGAGCGGCAGGTCGTGTCGATGTCGGGCGACGGCGGATTCACCATGCTCATGGGCGACTTCCTCACCCTCGTCCAGTACGACCTGCCGGTGAAGGTGGTCCTCTTCAACAACTCCTCGCTGGGGATGGTGGAGTTGGAGATGCTGGTCGGCGGCATGCCGTCGTACGGCACCACCAACAAGAACCCGGACTTCGCCGCAGTCGCCCGCGCGGCCGGCGCCTACGGAGTCCGCGTCGAGAAGCCCAAACAGCTGGCGGGCGCGCTGAAGGACGCCCTGCGGCACCGGGGTCCGGCCCTCGTCGACATCGTCACCGACCCCAACGCCCTGTCCATCCCGCCGAAGATCAGCGCCGACATGGTCACCGGCTTCGCGCTGTCCGCCGGCAAGATCGTCCTGGACGGGGGAGTGGGTCGCATGGTGCAGATGGCCCGCTCGAATCTGCGGAACGTGCCCCGTCCGTGATTCCGTGCACCCGTTCCGCGACCGTGGCGCCATGAATGCGGGTCCCCGGGCGGGGCATGCATCCCCGTGAGCCTGTTCGATCCGACACGGGGTGGGGGTTATGGCCGGGGAGGCGAAACAGCCGACTCAACTGCTCAGAAAGGTGGGAGGCGCGGATCTCACCGCGGTACCGGAGGTACGGCACGCGTTACGCGCGATGCTGGGAGCCTGGGGAACACCGGGCGCCACCGATGTCGCGGAACTGCTCACCAGCGAGCTGGTGACCAACGCGCTCGTCCACACCGATCACGGGGCGGTCGTCACCGCCACCGTGGTGCCCGAACAACTACGGGTCGAGGTGCGGGACTTCGTGCCCGGCATCGACCCGCCGCGGGTGCCGTACGCCGACGACGGCACGCACGGCCGCGGGCTCGTCCTGGTCGAAGCCCTCGCCGACTCCTGGGGTGTCGAGAACCAGGGGGTGGGCAAGGTGGTGTGGTTCGAACTGAACGGCGGGGCCGCCTGAGAGTGGAGGGGCGCTCCGCCGGACGGGGACATCGGGAGGGGAGTGAGGGCGGCCGGCCGGAGTGCGCCCCCTGTGCGCCCGCCGAGCTGTCGGGTCGTCCGGGCGTGAGGTCGTCAGGTCGTCAGGACGTCGCCGCCAGGCGGCGCACCCGCTCCGGGTCCGCTGTGCGCGGGCACGTCAGGCAGGTGTCCTCCGGGCGCAGCGTGTAGAAGAGGCAGCAGGTCACCCGGTCCCGGGTGGCCCGCACCCCGCCACACGCCTCCGCCGAGCCCGGCAGCTCCCGGAAGTTCGCCGCCCCCGCGTACGGCGCGTACGGGCGGACCGCCCCCGGCATCAGCCGCTCCAGCTCGCCGAGCGCCCGGTCCTCCTCGCCGAGCAGCGCGGCCACGTACCAGAGGCCCTCGACGATCTCGTCCGTCACCATCCCCCACAATGCCCGCCTGCCCCGCCGCATCCGGGGCCCGAAGCCGCCGAGCACCGCCTCGAAGTGCTCGGCCAGCGCCGTCCGCGCCTCCGCCCGCAGCGCCTCCTCGTCCGCCACCACCCGCGCGCCCGGCAGCGCCGCCGCCGGATCGTCCGGCAGGCAGGCGAACTCCTCCACCCGCACCGCGAGCCGTCCGAGCGCGCGCTGGAAGGACACGTTCCGGGCCGGGATCCGCGGCACCCGGCGGTCCAGGAACCAGGGGAGCGTGACGAGCAGACAGGCCGGCCAGGCGTACCGGTGCAGCCCGAAGCCCGCCACCACGTCCGGCCGCGCCGTCCGCCCGTAATCCCGCCGTACCTGCTCCTCGTCCCAGGACAGAAAGGCGTCCAGGGCCGCGCCCCCGGCCCCCAGCTCGGCCGCGCCGACCCAGCCCGGGCCGCGTGCTCCGGCGCCGTCCGCCCACTCCTCGACGCCCAGCGCCGGAAAGACCCCGGCGAGCCGCGCGTAGGCCGCCGCGACAGGCGAACCGGCCGGGGGAGACAGCGGAGTTCGCAGAGTGGGGACGGTCATACGGGGCCACCGAATCGCGCTCGTGGGCAGGTTAGCCTTACCTTACCCGACACGTACGGTGTTTGAACTGCGACGCCGTCCGCCTATCGTGCACGGGGGACCCCGGCATCGCGAGCCGGGCCCGAGACGAAGGCGCAGGAGGACCGGGGTGGAGCAGGGCGGCACGCGCGGCCGGACGGGGACGCGGGCGGGCGAACACGCCGCGGCCCCCGAGGACGGTGGCGCGGAGTACAGGGGTACGGGGTACGGGGACGCCCGGAGCGCGGGTGCGCCCGGTTCGGGCGGGGTCGGCCTCGGGGGAGCCGGACTGGGTGCCCTCGGCGGGTTGGGCGGGCTGAGCGGGCTCGGTGGGCTCGGCCGTCTCGGCGGTGCCGGGTACGGCGACGGGCTCCGGGTGCCGCAGCAGGCCGGCGTCGACCGGGGCACCGCCCCCGCCGCCCCCGCCGTCCCGGCCGCCCGGGGCGAGCACGTCCACGACGAACCGGCCGGACCCGCGGCCGCGCCCGTCCCCCGGCCCGTACGCCGTCACTCCGTCCGCGGCCAGATCCTCCAGGCCCTGCGCGACGCCCTCGTCGCCGGCGAACTCGTCCCCGGCGAGGTATACTCCGCGCCCGCCCTCGCCGAACGCTACGGCGTCTCCGCCACCCCCGTCCGCGAGGCCATGCAGCAGCTCGCCACCGAGGGCGCCGTCGAGGTCGTCCTCAACCGCGGCTTCCGCGTCACCGAACGCACCCCGCGCGAACTCGCCGAGCTCGCCGAGGTCCGCGCCCTCGTCGAGGTCCCCGTCGTCCTCCGGCTCGCCCGCACCGTCCCCGCCGACCGGTGGGCCGCGCTCCGCCCGCTCGCCGACGCCGCTTCCCGCGCCGCCGGCCGCGGCGACCGCGCCCACTACGCCGACGCCGACCGCGCCTTCCACCGCGCGGTCCTCGCCCTCGCCGGCAACGACCAGCTCCTCGCCGTCGCCGAGGACCTTCACCGGCGCGCCCAGTGGCCCCTGGTCGCCGCCGCCGGTACCACCCGCCGGGCCGAACTCGTCGCCGACGCCGCCGAGCACTCCGCCCTCCTCGACGCACTGATCGCCGAGGACACCGAAACCGTGACGGCCCTCATGCGGCAGCACTACCCCGGATGGCGGGACTGACGGCTAAGGTCGACAGCAACAGGCCAAGCGCATATGCCGAGGTTCCCGGAGGTGGCCATGCCGTCCGTCCGCGCGGAACGACCCGGGGCCGCCGCCCTGCTCGGCTGGCTCACCGACCCCGACGCCCCGCGGCTCTGCCTCGTCACCGGCGGCACCGGGCTGCTCGACTGGCTCGCCCGGTACGGACCACGCGACGCCGGCCGCCGGCGCACCGTCCGCGCGCTCGTCCCGCTCGCCGGCCGCAGCGCCCTCGGCACCGCGTGGGCCGTCGCCGACCACCTGGGCATCGTCGCCCCGTCCCCCGCCGACGTCGTCCGCGCCCTCGCCACCAGCGAGAACGGGCGCGCCGCCCGCACCGTCCTGCTCCTTCCCGCCCTCCACGACGCCGCCGAACCCGTGGCCGTCGCCACCCTGCTCGCCGAACTCGCCCGGCTCGGGCGGGTCCGGCTGGTCGTCGAGGCACGGCCCGGCACACCCGAGTACGAGGTGCTGGCGCGGGGGCGGGTGACGGTGGTCGACGCGGACGGCGACGCGGACGGCGACGAGGGCGGCGACGAGGGCGGAGTCGAGGGCACGGTCGACGCGGGTGGTGGCGGCGCTGGCGGGGTGGCGGGTCCGGTGTGCCCCGTCGATCTCTCGGACCCCGCCGCCGTCTGCGCCGCCGACCCCGTCACCGTCACCACCGGATACGTACGCGACCCGTGGGACGACCACGGCGGGCTGCGCGCCGCCTGGATGCGCGCCGGACAGGCGCTCTGCGCCGCGCCCCGCCCCGCTGACCGGGCCCTCGGACTGCTCGCCCTGCTCGGCGACGGCGCCGACCCCCGGCTCCGGCCCGCCCTCACCGAACTCGCCGTTGACTCGTCCTGGACGACGCGGTGGAGCCGCGTCACCGGCGACGTCGCCCCGCCCTGGCCCGGGCCCGTCGCCGCGCTCGCCGCCCCCGACGGCATGCTGCTCGTCGCCGACCTCGGCGGCACCGTACGGCTCCTCGCCGCGGCCGACGCCCGGCCGCTCGGACGGCTCGACCACCCCGTCGGCGGCCGCGTCACCGCCCTCGCGCCCGCACCCGACGGAACGGTCCTGCTCCTCGACGAGCGCGGCCGGCTGCACACCGTACCGGGACGGGAACCCCGGGCCCCGTACCTGCGGCGGCTCACCGAAGCAGTCACCGCGACCCTCACCCGGCACCCCGGGACGGCGCTCGCCGCGATCGCCGGCTCGGTCGTCGTCGGCGACCGGCTCGGCTCCGTCCACGCCTTCGGACTCACCGGACTGCACCAGGCCGCCCTGCACAGCGGACGCGTCACGGCCGTCGCCGCCGTCGAATCCGAGACGCCGTTCGTGTGCAGCGGCGGCAGCGACGGCGCGGTCCGCCTGTGGACACCCGGCCGTGACCCCGAACCCGACGCGCTGCGCCGGCGCCCCTCGCCCGTCGTCGCCCTGTCCGCCGCGGAGACGCCGCACGGGCCGGTCATAGCGGCGGCGTGGGGCGACGGGACCGTGGAGCTGCACCGGCTGGAGCGGCGGGACCGAGTGGGGTTCCGGCCGGGGCCGGGCGTGCGGGCGGTGGCGGTGACGCCGGACGGGGGACTGGTGGTGGGGATGGACGAGGCGCTGGTGTGCGTGGCGTTGAGGTAGGGGGGCGCGGGTCCGGGGGCGGTGCGCTGAGATGTGTGGGTGGTGACGCGGGGAAGTTGATCTCAACCGGTTCTACAGCGTGTTGCTGTCCGGCCGGCTCCTGCCGAAGGCCCAGCTCGACCAGATACGGACCACCGTCGCCGGGAACGGCCGCGCGGTCGGTGTCGCGGTGACCACGCAGCCGGACGCGACGGCCAAGGAGCGCATGGGCGACGTGGTGGACGCGGCCCTGTGCGCGCGGCGAATGGGGTGTGAGCGCGGTCAGATGGCCGGGCGCGGAGTCAACTGGGCGGCCAGCCAGGTGGGGACGCCGCCCAGGAGGCGGAACAGGCGGGCGGCTTCCGCGCGGAGGCGGCCCGCCTCGGGTTCGGACTCGGCGGCCGCGAGAGAGGCGAGGGCCGGGGCCGTACCCACGAGGTAGCCCAACTCCTCGCGGATCCTGAGGGATTCGGAGAAGCCGTGCCGGGCCTCCTTCAACTCGCCCTCGCGCAGGGCGAGTCCGGCGAGGTGGCGCCAGGTGAAGGAGAGGAGTAAGGAGTCCCCGTGGGCCGTCGCGGCCTCGTGGGCGCGGCGGTAGGCCGCGCGGGCGGCCTGCGGGGAGTCCCCGAGGTTCTGGGCGACGAGGCCGCGCCGGAAGTCGAGCAGGGCCCGTCGCGGGGCCTCCGGGTGGATGAGGGCCGCCGCGCGGCCGAGGGCGGAGCGGGCCTCGTCGGCCCGGTCCCGTACCCCCAACAGGGTGGAGGCGTAGGCCAGATAGCCCCGTTCGCAGGCCGCGGCGCCGCGTTCCTCGTCCGTCCGGGCCACCGCCTCCGCCCCGCGCAGCGCGTCCTCGGCCTCGGGCCAGCCCTGCTCGGTGTACAGACAGCGCTCGATCAGCAGGGCCGCCCGCTCCAGGGCCGCGGCCGGGTCGGCCGCGCGGGACGTGAGCAGTTCCGCCGCGTCCGTCCAACAGCCGCGTGAGCGAAGCCTCCAGACCGCGGATTCCAGTGGGGTTCCCCGGCCGTACGCCACATTGCCCTCCCCGAGCGCGCCATCGAGCTGTTGAGTAGGACGGCATCTCAGCACGAATCTCGGGGACGGGCCAAGGGGTCGGGTGAAACTTTTCACAAAGGGAAAGGGTGGCGGAACGCCGTCCGGACCGGATAAAGGGGGTCGCCACCCTCACCCGGCCGGACGCGGATGATCACCCGATGAGATGAACAGGGGCGGGTGACCTCGGCGTTCACCCGTTCAGCTCACCCGTTCAGTTCATCCGGTCGGCTCACCGGTTCCACTCATCCGGTCAGCTCATCCGCAGCGCGAGGAAGAAGTCCAGCTTGTCCTCCAGCCGGGACAGATCGCGGCCCGTGAGCTGTTCGATCCGCCCGACCCGGTAGCGCAGCGTGTTCACGTGCAGATGGAGGCGGGTCGCGCAGCGGGTCCAGGAGCCGTCGCTGTCGAGGAACGCCTCCAGGGTCGGGATCAGCTCGGCCCGGTGCCGGCGGTCGTAGTCGCGCAGCGGGTCGAGGAGCCGGGCGGTGAAGGCGCGCCGGACGTCGTCCGGGACGAACGGCAGCAGCAGCACGTGCGAGGCCAGCTCGTGGTGGCCGGCCGCGCACACCCGGCCCGGGCGGGCGGCGGCGACCCGGCGGGCGTGCCGGGCCTCCTCCAGGGCGCCGCGCAGCCCCTCGGCGGAGTGCACCGAGGCGCTGACGCCCAGGGTGAGCCGCCCGTCCTCGGCGAGCCCGGCGGACAGCGGCCCGCGGATGGCCTGGAGCAGCGAGTCGGCGTGCAGGCCGAGGGCCGCGGACGACAGGCCGTCCTCGGACTCCGGCAGCGGCGCGGCGGCCAGCGGGACGAGCGCGATGGCCTCGTCGCCGCCGTGCGCGACCGCGATCCGGTCGGCGGAGTCGGCGCCCGTGGCGGCCGGGTCGACCAGGATCTCCTCAAGCAGGGCCTGGGCGACCGGCCCGCTGTCGACCGGGGTCTGCCCCGGCTCCTGCGTCCACTCGACGCGGGCCACGACGACCTGCCAGTGCGGTGCGTTGCCGAAGCCCGGCAGCAGCACCGGCGCGGCCACCCGCAGCCGGGCGGCGATCTCGGCGGGCGCCGCGCCCGCCTGCACCAGCTCCAGGATCTCCTGGGCGAGCCGGCGCCGTACCGTACGGGCCGCGTCGCGCCGGTCGCGCTCCACGGAGATCAGCTGGGTGACGCCCTGGAGCAGGTCGAGCCGGGCGGCAGGCCACTCGCCGGCGTCGGCCTCGACGGCGAGCAGCCAGTCGGACAGCACCGTCTCGCGCACGTCGCGCGGGCCCGGCGCGGCGGCGCGGCCGCTGTTGCGGATCGGGAAGAGGGAGTACGTCGTGCCGCCCGCGGCGACCCGGTGCGGGGCACGCCGCCCGGCACGGGTGGCGGCCAGGTGTTCGCCCGCCAGAGTGGCGGCCCGCTCGCTGTCGAGCGGGTCGCCGGCACTCGCGATCCGCCGGCCGGTGGGGGAGAGTACCCAGGCCCGCAGGTCGAGGTCGGAGCCCAGCAGGTCGAGGACGGCGTCGGGGCCGCCGCCCGCCGGACCGGAGGTCATCAGCCGCCGGTGCCGGTCCACGACGGCGGCCAGGTCGCCCGCCCGCTCGCCGGACACCTGGCGTACGACGTGCTCGGTGATCGTCGCGAACGCGACGGACTGGCTCACCGCGAACAGCGGGAGGTCGTGCCGCGCGCACACCTGGACGAGGTCCTCCGGGAGGTCCGCCAGATCCAGCTCGCCGGCGGCGACCGCGGCCACCCCGGCCGCGGTCACGGCCCGCACGAAGACCTCCGCGTCGGCCGGCTCGCGCAGCCCGGCGAGGCCCGTGAGGACCAGCTCGCCGCCGGACAGGTAGCGGCTCGGGTCCTTGAGGTCCGTGGTCATCACGCCGCGGACGGTCCGGTCGAGCTCGTTCTCGCCGTAGAGCAGCCGCAGCCCCAGCGCGTCGTTCTCCAGCAGTGCGCGCAGCCGCATGATGTCGCCGCCGTTCCTTCTCGTCCGTGGTCCGTCGTGGGAGTGGTGCGAACGACGGCGACCCGGAGGTGCCGTGTTCGGGGGATCGGAGAGCAGACCGCTCCCCGTCGTTCGTTCGAATCTACAAGACGACCGCCGCAGCCAGCCAACCGCTTCATGGTTTCTGTCACTGCACCCCGGACACCCGGGCTTGTGTACTGGATCACACACAGGGTGTGGGGTTGTGTGGGGCACGCACATGGCCAGGGCCGGATGCCCCGTCCCTTCGGCCCGTTCGACGGCTTTCCCGGCGCGGTGCCCCGAGCCTCGCGCCGCAGGCTTCGCGCCCTGAGCTTCGCACCTGGGGCTTCGCGCCCCGTACGACGTCCGTACGACGTCCCGAACCGAATCACGCGTCACGCAGCAGAAGAGAGCCAGCATGGACTTCCTTCGCCCCGCCGGCTGGGAGGAGGCGCTCGCCCTCAAGGCGGAGCACCCCGCGGCCGTGCCCCTCGCGGGCGGTACGGACGTCATGGTCGAGATCAACTTCGACCACCGGCGCCCCCCGTACCTCCTCGACCTGACCCGGATCGACGAGCTGAACACCTGGGAGGTCGGCGAGCGCGAGGTGCGGCTCGGCGCGTCCGTCCCGTACACCCGGATCATGGAGAACCTGCGCCGCGAACTGCCCGGCCTGGCGCTCGCCGCGCACACCGTCGCCTCCCCGCAGATCCGCAACCGCGGCGGCGTCGGCGGCAACCTGGGCACCGCCTCCCCGGCCGGCGACGCCCATCCCGCGCTGCTCGCGGCCGGCGCCGAGGTCGAGGTCGCGTCGGTGCGCGGCAGCCGCCGCATCCCCATCGATGCCTTCTACACAGGCGTGAAGCGCAACGCGCTGGAACCCGACGAACTCATCAAGGCCATCCACATCGCGAAGGCCGACGGCCCGCAGCAGTTCTCCAAGGTCGGCACCCGCAACGCGATGGTGATCGCCGTCTGCGCCTTCGGTCTCGCGCTGCACCCCGAGACCCGGACCGTGCGCACCGGCATCGGCTCCGCCGCGCCGACCCCCGTACGCGCGCGCGTCGCCGAGGAGTTCCTGACGGCGGCGCTCGACGAGGGCGGCTTCTGGGACAACGGGAAGACCGTCACCCCCTCGATCGCCCGCCGGTTCGCCGAGCTGGCGTCCGGCGCCTGCTCCCCGATCGACGACGTACGGGGCACCGCCGCGTACCGCCGGCACGCCGTGGGCGTCATGGCCCGGCGCACCCTCGGCTGGGCCTGGGAGCAGTACCGCACCGGCGACGGGCGCACCCTCGAAGGAGCTGCATGACCATGCGAGTCCACTTCACCGTCAACGGCCGCGCGCAGACGGCCGACGACGTCTGGGAGGGCGAGTCCCTGCTGTACGTGCTGCGCGAGCGGCTGGGGCTCCCCGGCTCCAAGAACGCCTGTGAGCAGGGCGAATGCGGATCCTGCACGGTCCGGCTCGACGGGGTGCCGGTGTGCGCCTGCCTGGTCGCCGCCGGGCAGGTGGAGGGTCGTACGGTCGACACCGTCGAGGGGCTCGCCCGGTACGCCGAGCAGCGCGAGCGTGAGCGTGAGCACGGAGGGGATCGCGGGGGTACGGAGCCGGGGACCGAGGCGAGGAGGCCGGACGGCACCTCGCTCGACGAGGCACGCCGCTGGCAGGCCCGGCCCGAGGAGGAAGCGCCCGCCGGCCGCTCCGGCGCCGCGCTGTCCCCCGTCCAGCAGGCGTTCCTCGACGCCGGCGCCGTCCAGTGCGGCTTCTGCACCCCCGGGCTCCTCGTCGCCGCCGACGACCTGCTGGAACACCACCCCTCGCCGACCGACGAGGACATCCGCGAGGCGCTCTCCGGCAACCTCTGCCGCTGTACCGGGTACGAGAAGATCCTCGACGCCGTCCGCCTCGCCGCCGCCCGCCAGGAGAGCGACCAGGGCAACGGCCGGGACGGTAGGGACGGTAGCGGGGGCGCCGCAGGCTCACGTACCGAGGAGGGACCGCGATGACCCGGCCCACACTCACCGCGCCCGCGGGCACTCCCACCGGCCTCACCCAGAGCCACCACCGCGGCGGCGTCGGCGAGTCCACCCTGCGCCCGGACGGCACCCTGAAGGTCACCGGCGAGTTCGCGTACTCCTCCGACATGTGGCACGAGGACATGGTGTGGGGCCACACCCTGCGGTCCACCGTCGCGCACGCCGAGATCGTGTCGCTCGACATCACCGAGGCCGTCGCCACCCCCGGCGTGTACGCCGTTCTCACCTACGACGACCTGCCGGCCGACGTGAAGCACTACGGCCTGGAGATCCGCGACACCCCGGTCCTCGCCCACGGCAAGGTGCGCCACCACGGCGAACCGGTCGCCCTGGTCGCCGCCGACCACCCCGAGACCGCGCGCCGGGCCGCCGCCCGCATCCGGGTCGAGTACCGCGAACTGCCGCTGGTCACGGACGAGGCCTCCGCCACCGCCCCCGGAGCCCCGCTGATCCACGAGCACCGCACCGACCACTACGCCGCGTACGTCCCGCACCCCAACATCCTGCACCGCCAGCCCATCGTGCGCGGCGACGTGGCGGCGGCGCGCGCACGGGCCGACGTGATCGTCGAGGGCGAGTACACCTTCGGCATGCAGGACCAGGCCTTCCTCGGCCCCGAGTCCGGCCTGGCGGTGCCCGCCGAGGACGGCGGCGTCGACCTCTACGTCGCCACCCAGTGGCTGCACGCCGACCTCGCCCAGATGGCCCCCGTCCTCGGCCTGCCCGAGGACAAGGTGCGGATGACGCTCGCCGGGGTCGGCGGCGCCTTCGGCGGCCGCGAGGACATCTCCATGCAGATCCACGCCTGCCTGCTCGCGCTGCGCACGGGCAAGCCCGTCAAGATGGTCTACGACCGCTTCGAGTCCTTCTTCGGCCACGTCCACCGCCACCCCGCGAAGCTGCGCTACGAGCACGGCGCCACCCGGGACGGCAAGCTCACCCACCTGACGTGCCGGATCGTGCTCGACGGCGGCGCGTACGCGTCGTCCTCCACGGCGGTCGTCGGCAACGCCGCCTCGCTGGGCGCCGGACCGTACGTCGTCGACGCCGTCGACATCGAGGCCCTCGCCCTCTACACCAACAACCCGCCCTGCGGCGCCATGCGCGGCTTCGGCGCGGTGCAGGCGTGCTTCGCGTACGAGGCGCAGATGGACAAGCTCGCGGCCCGGCTCGGCATGGACCCGGTGGAGTTCCGGCAGATCAACGCCATGGAGCAGGGTTCGCTCATGCCCACCGGCCAGCGCGTCGACTCCCCGGCACCGGTCGCCGAGCTGCTGCGCCGGGTCAAGGCCCGGCCGCTGCCGCCCGAGCGCCAGTGGGAGACCACCGAGGGCGCCGACGTCCGCCAGCTGCCCGGCGGCTTGTCCAACACCACCCACGGCGAGGGCGTGGTGCGAGGCGTCGGCTATGCCGTCGGCATCAAGAACGTCGGCTTCTCCGAGGGCTTCGACGACTACTCCACCGCCCGGGTCCGCCTGGAGGTGGTCGGCGGCGAGGCCGTCGCCGTCGTCCACACGGCCATGGCCGAGGTCGGGCAGGGCGGCGTCACCATCCAGGCCCAGATCGCCCGTACCGAGCTCGGCGTCACCCAGGTCACCCTCCATCCGGCCGACACCCGGGTCGGGTCCGCCGGTTCGACGTCCGCCTCCCGGCAGACGTACGTGACCGGCGGCGCGGTCAAGAACACCTGCGAGGCAGTCCGGGAGCGGGTCTTCGCCCTCGGCCGGCGCCGCTTCGGCGCGTACCACCCGGCGTGGGCGACCGCGGAACTGCGACTGGAGGGCGGCAAGGTCGTCACCGACGGCGGCGAGGTCCTGGCCCCGCTCGCCGACGTCCTCGGCGACGAGGCGATCGACCTGGAACTGGTCCACCGGCACCGGCCGACCGAACCACTCGACCGGCGTACGGGGCAGGGCGACGGCCACCTCCAGTACTCCTTCGCCGCGCACCGCGCGGTCGTCGAGGTCGACACCGAGCTGGGCCTGGTCAAGGTCGTCGAACTGGCCTGCGCGCAGGACGTCGGCAAGGCGGTCAACCCGCTGTCCGTCGTCGGCCAGATCCAGGGCGGCACCACCCAGGGCCTGGGCGTGGCGGTCATGGAGGAGATCGTGATCGACCCGGCGACCGCGAAGGTGCGCAACCCGTCCTTCACCGACTACCTCATCCCCACCATCCTCGACACGCCGACCATCCCGGTCGACGTGCTCGAACTCGCCGATCCCCACGCGCCGTACGGCCTGCGGGGCGTCGGCGAGGCGCCGACCCTGTCGTCGACTCCGGCCGTCCTCGCGGCGATCCGGGCGGCGACCGGGCTGGAACTGACGAAGACCCCGGTCCGGCCGGAGCACCTGACCGGCACGGCGTAGGCCGTACGGGGGCGGGGCCCTCGGGTGGCGGTACGGGACGACAGCGGTGTGACACGCCGCACGGCCCGTACCGCCGCGCCCCCGGCCCCGCCCCGGTCCCCGCTCCCGGCGTGTCGCGCCGCCGCGGCCCGTACCGCCGTCCGTACCGTTTTCAGGCCGTGCCCAGGCCACGCAGAGGCCGTACCCGGAGCCCGACCTGACCGCGCGTCGACCGCTCGCCGACCGCGCCCCGACCGTGTCATCCCGTCCGTCTCGGGCCGTCCCCCGGGCCGTGCGACCCATCGGGCATCCCGCCTCCCGCACTTCCCGGACGATTTCGGAGATCCTTGCGGGTGCCCCCGAACCCTGGGAGACAGGCCCATGACCCACCCGTCAGTGGAGCCGGGGACCCCGGCGGAGGGCGCGGGCAGCGGCCCGCGCCACCCCGCCGACCAGTCCTGGCTCGACCGCTACTTCCACATCTCGGAGCGAGGTTCCTCGGTCGGGACCGAGCTTCGCGGCGGCGTCACCACCTTCATGGCGATGGCGTACATCCTCCTGCTCAACCCCCTGATCCTGTCCGGCAAGGACATCGACGGCCATGTCCTCGGCCAGCCCGCGCTCATCACCGCCACGGCCCTGTGCGCGTCCGCCACCACCCTGCTGATGGGCCTGTGGGGCAAGGTCCCGCTGGCCCTCGCCGCCGGGCTCAGCGTCTCCGGTGTGATGGCCTCGCAGGTCGTCCCCGTCATGACGTGGCCGCAGGCCATGGGCATGGCGGTGGCGTACGGCGCGGTGATCTGCCTGCTGGTCGTCACCGGCCTGCGCGAGATGATCATGAACGCGATCCCGCTCGGCCTGAAACACGCCATCACCATCGGCATCGGCCTGTTCATCACGATCATCGGCTTCGTGAAGGCCGGCTTCGTGCACGAGAACCCGGCCCCGGGCGGCGGCCCCGTCACCCTCGGTCCGAACGGGCAGCTCGAAGGCTGGCCCGTCCTCATCTTCGCGATCACCCTGCTGCTCATTTTCGCGCTGCAGGCCCGCGAGATCCCCGGCGCCATCCTCATCGGCATCATCGTGGGCACCGGACTCGCCGTCCTGCTCAACGCCGTCGTGAACATCCCCGACAAGGAGTGGTTCGCCGGCCCGCCCGTCCTGCACGGCGGCGCCGTCTCCATGCCGGACTTCTCGCTCCTCGGCAACGTGACCTTCCGGGGCTGGGGCGACGTCGGCTATCTCACCATCACGATGATCGTCTTCACTCTGGTGCTGGCGGGCTTCTTCGACGCCATGGCGACCATCCTCGGCGTCGGTACGGAGGCCGAACTCGCCGACGCGCAGGGCCGGATGCCCGGTCTGTCCAAGGCCCTGTTCATCGACGGCGCCGGCGGCGTCATCGGCGGCGTGGGCAGCGCCTCCGGCCAGACCGTGTTCGTGGAGTCCGCCACCGGCGTCGGCGAGGGCGCCCGCACCGGCCTCGCCGCCGTGATCACCGGCGGACTGTTCGCGCTGTGCCTGTTCTTCACCCCCCTGACGGCGATCGTGCCGCAGGAGGTCGCCGCCGCGGCCCTGGTCGTCATCGGCTCGATGATGATGCAGAACGCCAAACACGTGGACTGGCACGACCGTTCGGTCGCGATCCCGGTCTTCCTCACCGTGGTCCTGATGCCCTTCACGTACACCATCACCGCGGGTGTCGCGGCCGGCATCATCTCGTCGACCGTCATCCGGACCGTGCAGGGCCGGGCCCGGGAGGTCGGCGGCCTGATGTGGGCGCTGACCGTCGTGTTCGTGGTCTACTTCGCGATCCATCCGATCGAGAGCTGGCTGGGCGTCGGCTGACGGCCGTACCCGGACCCGCACGGACCATATGGACCGTATGGACCCGCGCGAACCCGCGCGAACCCGCATGAACCCGTGTGGACCTACGTGGTGCCGTACGGGTCCCCGCGCCGGCGCCCCATCCCGAGGACCCGAGGAGTGACGAGATGCTGGACATCGCCGAGGAGCTGCACCGATGGATCGCGCGGGGACGCGACGCCGCCGTCGCCACCGTCGTGGCCGTCGGCGGCAGCGCGCCCCGGCAGCCCGGTGCCGCGCTCGCTGTGGACCGCGACGGCACGGCGATCGGGTCGGTGTCCGGCGGGTGCGTGGAGGGCGCCGTCTACGAGCTGTGCCGGCAGGCGATCGAGGACGGCCGCAGCGTCGTCGAACGCTTCGGCTACAGCGACGAGGACGCCTTCGCCGTCGGCCTGACCTGCGGCGGCGTCATCGACATCCTCGTCACCCCGCTCCGCGGCCCGGTCCTGGCCGAGGCGCTCGAAGCCGCCGCCGCGGGGCTGGCGGCGGCCCTTGCCCGGATCGTCGCCGGGCCGCGGGAGATGCTGGGCCGGGCGATGCTGGTACGCCCCGACGGCAGCGTCGAGGGCGGCTTCGGCGGCCACCCCGACCTGGACCGCACCGTCGCCGGCGAGGCGCGCGCGATGCTGGACGCGGGCCGCACGGGCACCGTGGAGATCGGCGCGGACGGCAGCCGCTGCGGGGAGCCGGTCACCGTCCTCGTGGAGTCCTCCGTCCCCGCCCCGCGCATGATCGTGTTCGGGGCCGTCGACTTCGCGGCCGCGCTGGTGAAGGTCGGCGTGTTCCTCGGCTACCACGTGACCGTCTGTGACGCCCGCCCCGTCTTCGCGACCCGGGCCCGCTTCCCGGACGCGGACGAGATCGTCGTCGACTGGCCGCACCGCTACCTGGAGTCGACCGAGGTCGACGCGCGCACCGTGCTGTGCGTGCTCACCCACGACGCCAAGTTCGACGTGCCGCTACTGCAGGCCGCGTTCCGGCTCCCCGTCGCCTACATCGGCGCGATGGGCTCCCGGCGCACCCACGAGGACCGGGAGCGGCAGCTGCGCGAGGCCGGGGTCACCGAGGCCGAACTCGCCCGGCTGCGCTCGCCGATAGGGCTCGACCTCGGGGCCCGTACGCCCGAGGAGACGGCCCTGTCCATCGCCGCCGAGATCGTCGCCGCCCGGCGCGGCGGCAGCGGGGCCGCCCTCACCGGCGCGGACACCCCGATCCACCACGACCTCCCGCCGGCCCTCCCGGGGCCCGCCGCCAACTCCTCGGATCCGTCCGCTTGAGTCTCCCGCCGGGGGAGACGCCACAGTGGGGCCATGGACAGCCTTCTCCCCATCGGCGAACTGGCCCGGCGCACCGGCCTGTCGGTCAAGACGATCCGTGCCTGGTCCGACGCCGGTCTCGTGCCCCCGGACGCCCGCACCCCGGCCGGATACCGCCGCTACGGCGCCGAGGCCGCCGCCCGCCTCGAACTCATCGGCACTCTGCGTGAGTTGGGCCTCGACCGGGCAGCCATCCGGGCCGTGCTGGCGCGGGAGTCGAGCCCGGCCGAGGCCGCGGCGGTCCACGCCGAGGCCCTGGAAGTGGAGATCCGGGCGCTGCGCCGGCGCCAGGCGGTCCTGACCATCGCCGCCCGGCGCGGGTCCGACGCCACCGAACTGGCCCTGCTGCACCGGCTCGCCGTGCTCAGCGTCGAGGAACAGGATCACCTGGTAAGGGACTTCGTCGAAGCGGTCTTCGGTAACGGCCTTCGGGCGCCCTGGACGGCGGGAGTCGTCCACAGCCTCACCCCCGAACTCCCTGCCGACGCCGACCGGGAGCGGATCGAAGCCTGGATCGAGTGGGCCGAGCTGGCGCGGGACCCGGAGTTCCGGGCGCTGCTGCGGACGATGGCCGAGGAGTACGAGGCGGGGCGGGCCGCCGACGGACCGCCGCGCCCCGATCCGGTGGCCCGGGTCCGTACGGCGGTGGCCCCGGCGCTCGCCGCCGGGCTCGCGCCCGGCGATTCCGGCGCCGCGCCGGTGGTCGCGGCCGTGCTCGCGTGCGGCGAGGCGGGCACCCTGCTCGCCCGCCTGGAGGGCATGGACGACCCCCGCCGCGACCGCCACCAGGAACTGCTCGCCCGGATCAACGGCTGGCCGCCGCCCGAACCGCTGGCCCCGGTGCTCGCCTGGGCGATCGAGGCGCTGCGTCAGAGCGCGAGCGTGCGGAAGTGAGCGCAGGCCGCCGATTCGGTGGGGTGGCGCCCGACCGGGTGGTGCGCGCCGCGCTCGTACACCCCGGTCTCCCAGCCGGAGCCGTCGGGCGCGCGGCGGAGGTAGACGAAGTCCGGTGGTGTGGGCGCCGGTTCGTGGACGTCCTCGATCCAGTACCGCCCGTCGGGCACCCCGGCGTCCCGGAGCGCCCGCGCGAGTCCGCGCCGGTCCTTCACGCCGGAACGCGGGCCAAGTAGCCGTTGTCCAGCAGCCACTTGACGTTGAGCCGCTGCCCCTCGCCCGGGTTCAGGAAGGCCGGGTCGAGCTTGATCTGACGGCCGCCGCCCGGCTGGTCGAACCAGGGCGCGATGGAGCCCTCCCAGACGACGAAGCTCCGGGTCACCTCGTACACGCGATAGTCGCAAGGGTAGGCGGGCTCACGGGTGTTGAGGTTCTGCGGCGGCAGCGCCCGCTTCGCGTAGGCGTCGCCGGCCGGGGCGAGGTAGCCGCCGTATTCCGAGCCGAAGCGGTCGAGCCGCTCGCCCTCGGCGAGCGTCTCGGGGGCCTTGTCGACCTGGCCGTTGACCTCGGCGAAGCCGTCGTTCGGCGGGTACTTCCAGCCACCGGTGTCGGCCGGGCCCTCCCAGTACTTCTTGAGGAAGTCGGCGGACGACAGCCGGCCGGTGCGGTGGTAGCCGCGCAGCAGCGGGCCCACCTGCTCCCGTGCCTTCCGGGGCAGGTGCCGCGGGCCGAGCCGCTGGTCGCTCTCGAACTCGCCGGTGCACTGCGCGGGTGCGGCGGTGTCGGGCCGGGGTGACGGCAGCGGGTCCGCCGGGCTGGCCTCGGCCGTCGCCGGGACGGCGGTGGCGAGGACGGCGGTGGCGCCGAGCCCGGCGAGGACGGCACGGATCCGGGCGGCCGTACGGGTGCGTTCCACGCGGAGATCTCCTTGCGACGGGGGCGGGGTGCGCGGCACAAGGTAGTCGAACGTACGCTCACGGTGACCGGGTTGCGGTGTGAACCGGCCAGAATCGGCAGGGGGTTGTCGTGCGTCGGCGGGCGGCCCGCTGATCAGGCCTTGCGCAGCGCGTTGAGCAGGAGCTCGGACAGTTGCTCGTACGCGGCGGCGTCGGCGAGTCCGGTGGCGGCGGCCACCTGCCGCCGCTGGATGCGGACCATGACGGAGGCGATCACGTCGGCGGCGAAGGCCACGTGGACCTCGCGGAACACCCCGGCCGTCACGCCCTCCTCGATGAGCTGCTGCACCCGGCCGGCGGCGGCGCGGGTGTTGCGCTCGTAGACCTCGGCAGCCGGCTCGAAGGCGGCCACGTCGTCGAAGAACCGCGGGGAGACCGGGGCGAGTTCGGCGGAGACCGCGCGCAGATAGGCGGCCAGCCGCCCGGCGGGGTCGGACTCGGCGGAGACGGCCGCCTCGACCCGTCCGGTGGCGCGCCGGAAGAAGTGCACCACGGCGGCCCGGACCAGCTGCTCCTTGCTGCCCGCGAGGCCGTAGAGGGTGCGCTTGGAGCAGTGCAGCCGGGCGGCCAGGTCGTCCAGGGTGAACCGGGCGAAGCCCTCGTCGACCAGTAGCGCCACCAGCTCCTCGAACAGCTCGGTGCGGCGGGCGGCGCCGCGCCCCGTGTGGCGGGGGCCGGCGGCCGGGGTCTCGATCACCTGACCAGTATGCCGGTCGCGCAGGTCGGGGGGTTACGGGGAGATCCTTCTGCGCTACGCTGACCGGTACTGACGTACCCCTCTCGGTACCGTTTCGTAGCTCACCCTCTGCGCCGTGATGGAGTCGCCATGGACGTCGACCGCCTGCTTCCCACCCCCGAGGCGGCGGACCTCCTCGCTCTCGCGCGGGAGATCGCCGACAAGGAGCTGGCCCCGCGCGTGGACGCCCACGAGGCCGCGGAGACGTACCCCGAGGGCCTCTTCGCGACCCTCGGCCGGGCCGGGCTGCTCGGCCTCGCGTACCCCGAGGAGCACGGCGGCGGTGGCCAGCCGTACGAGGTCTACCTCCAGGTCCTGGAGGAGCTGGCGGCACGCTGGGCCGCGGTCGCCGTCGCCACCAGCGTCCACACCCTCGCCTGCCACCCGCTGTACGCCTTCGGCACAGCGGAGCAGAAGGAGCGCTGGCTGCCCGGGATGCTCGAAGGCCGGCGGATCGGCGGCTACAGCCTCTCCGAGCCGCAGGCCGGCTCCGACGCCGCCTCGCTCAGCTGCAAGGCGGAGGCGACCGCGGACGGCACCGCGTACCGGATCACCGGCACCAAGGCCTGGATCACCCATGGCGGCAAGGCCGACTTCTACTCCCTCTTCGCCCGCACCGGCGCCGGCAACCGCGGCGTCTCCTGCTTCCTCGCCCCCGGCGCCACCGAGGGCCTGAGCTTCGGGAAGCCCGAGCGCAAGATGGGCCTCCAGGCCGTGCCCACCACCTCCGCCTACTGGGACGGCGCCCTCGTCGACGCCGACCGGCGCATCGGCTCCGAGGGCCAGGGCCTCCAGATCGCCTTCAGTGCCCTCGACTCCGGCCGGCTCGGCATCGCCGCCTGCGCCACCGGCGTCGCCCAGGCCGCGCTGAGCGCCGCCGTCGCCTACGCCAACGAGCGCACCACCTTCGGCCGGAAGATCATCGACCACCAGGGCCTCGGCTTCCTCCTCGCCGACATGGCCGCCGCCGTCGACGCGGCCCGCGCCACCTACCTCGACGCCGCCCGCCGCCGCGACCTCGGCCGCCCCTTCAGCCGCCAGGCCAGCGCGGCCAAGCTCATCGCCACCGACGCCGCGATGAAGGTCACCACGGACGCGGTCCAGGTCCTCGGCGGATACGGCTACACCCGCGACTTCCCGGTGGAGCGCTACATGCGCGAAGCCAAGATCATGCAGATCTTCGAGGGCACCAACCAGATCCAGCGCCTGGTCATCAGCCGCGGGCTGATCACCACGGAGAAGTAGCAGGCCGCTGGGGGTTAAGGGGAGCGTGGCTCAACCCTGAGGCTCTGCTGTCGAGCGCTTCGCGTGCCGCCTGGGGCGCCGTTTGGGAGAATTTCGGGAGATCAAGTTTTCAACTTCTTCTCCCGAAGGGATCGGCCCGAACTTCCGGGAGTCGATCACAGGTCTCACAGGCTCCCACCACATGCGCTCCAGGCTCGCAGCGATCTTGAGTTCCATGCCGAGCGTCGAGTGGGAGTACGTCCCTTCGGGCCTCGCGCCCCATCCGCTCCTCGACGGCCACCCTCGGGTGGCCGTCCTCGTCCAGCCACACCTTGTTGGAGTGGCGCAGGCCGTGAGGAGTCATGCTCGCTACGCCGAGCACCGGCCGGATGCCCGGCCGAGCTGCGTGCCCCCGGCTGCTCGGCTCAGGGGCGTGACCGTCCACGATCGGGTGGAACGTGTCGCTGTAGAACTCGCCGCCGATGAGGAGCCGGCCGCCCCGGGGCGCGGTGAATACCAGCCGCGCGACGTCGGCGGCGACGGCCAGGCACGCGCCGGAACGCCCCGACCACGACCCTGGCCAGGCGGGTAGGCGTGATGAGACCCGCGGCCCGGCCGGCATGGTCGGGGTACGTCGGCCCCGGTGGTCGGGCTCTGGTCGGGGTGGCTGTGGTCTGCCCCGACCAGGCCCTGGCCATGCCGGTCACCGGAAGGTCACGGCGGGCTGCGCGTGTTGGCGCCTGGCCATACTTTCGGAAACACCGGGCCCGTGAGGCTGGACGGTGAGGTCAGCCGAGTTCCTGCTCCACCCAGTTCTCGACGATGAAGTATCCGGGGCCGGGGGAGTACGCATACGATTTCGTATTTGCGCCTACCCACGGGCCGTAGATCGTGATGGGGTTGCTTCCGCGTTTTGAGAACTTCGCGACAGCACGGTGCTGCCAACTCACTGTTCCCGCCTGGCACTGCGAACCGGCGGTCGGCGTGCCCCAGTGGCTGAACGTGTACGCCCAGCAGGGGTAGCTTGCTGCCGCTTGTGGTGAGGGAGACGCTGCTCCGGCTGGGGACGCAGCGCCGGCAAAAGCGCCCGCTATCAGCGCTAGAGCGGTGATGTACCGGTTGGGTTTCATGCCCCGATGCTGACAGCGGATCGACGACATCGGACCCTCGCATTTGTCAGGTGGACAAAGTACGGCCACCAGAAGGCCCTCACCCATTTCAAGATCCCTCAGCCGAGACCTCCATCAGCCGTCCACAGCCTCCCGGGGCAATATATCTAGTCAGCCTTGTCAAACAAGGCAAGAAGGTCATCCAAGCCGGTGATCCCCAGAAGCGTGAACGACGCTACGGCGATGCCGAATACCGTCGACCAGTACGTTGCCCGGGAGATCTTTTCCTGGGCAACCTCGTCGTGTAGGTGGGTGCCGATCGCTCCGAAGAGGAGCCCGGCGGCGGCCATCGTGCCGACGACCACCACGAACTTCATCGGCTGCTCGTGGGGTACAGCCCTGCGCATCTTGGCAAGCAGGACAAATCCTGCGGCCATCCCAAAGAAGAACCAGGCCATCTGCTGATTGTCCCTGTTCGCCACACTTCCCCCAATTTGCTCCGCCTCCTCGTGAGACGGCGCCTCGCAGCAGTCCAAGCTACTCGTTCAGCTCCAACACCTCGTCCCCGTGCGGCACTTGGGCTCCCGATGTCCGCACCCCGTCCTCCTTGACGACATACCAACCAACGGTCAGATGACCGAAGGAAACGCCCTAGTTGTCCTGGGCAGGAGGTTCTTAGGCAATTCGCTCGCTCCCGACACTGCGGCCAGCGATGCCAAATCGAGCCGCAGCCTGTAGGAAGCGGGCGCGACCACGGGTCGATCGAGGCGGAGATCTACCGAAAAAACCTCCGACTCAAACACGAGGGGAGGGCGGATGCACGACGATCGGCGCACTGCCCATATGCCCAGGATGCCCTGCGCCCGCCGAGGAAGCTCGGGCGCAGGCGACGCCCGAGCGCCCTCGGCGGACTTCCTGGGCCGAATCTCGGTGTCTGCGTGCATGTAAGCCCCTGCATGCGAGAGACTGAGATGCGCCGCGCGGCCCACTCCCCGGGGCGCGTGCAGGATACGCTTCCCCAGCGGCATTGCGAGGAGCCCGGCCGCGTACTCCACCCCACCCCTGCGGCCTGGCTTTCGTGTTTTCGTACGCACGCCTGCGAGCGGGCCGTATCGCTGTGCGAGGCTGGCAGCCATGAGCCAGTGGACCGTGCACGGATCGCGCCCCGTCTACACCAGCCCCTGGGTGCGCCTCGAACTCGTCGACGTCGAGCCACCCGGGTGCGCCCGGTACGAGCACCACCTGATCCGGCTGGCGCCGGTCGCCGCCGTCGTCCTCCTCGACGATGCTTCGAACGTGCTGCTGATGTGGCGCCACCGCTTCGCCACCGACACCTGGTCGTGGGAGATCCCGAGCGGGATCGTCGAGGACGGCGAGACCTCGGAGGCCGCTGCCGTCCGCGAAGTCCTGGAGGAGACCGGCTACGAGATCCAGCCGGACGACCTCACGCCCCTCGCGTACATCGAGCCGATCGGCGGCATGAGCGACGCAGTGCACCACGTCTACCTCGCGCGGAACGCCCGGCCCGTCGCGGACCCAGTCGACACTCACGAGGCCGACCGCATCGAGTGGCGGCCCCTGGACGAGGTGCAGCAGATGATCGACGACCGCGCCATCGTCGCCGGGGTCGCCGTCACGGGGCTGCTTCAGCTGCTGGCGCGCCGCCCGCAGTGAGCTCCGGGACCGAGGCGATCAGCTCGCGCAGGTCCCGCACCGGCGCTGTGCCGGCCGCACACATCGGGATCGCCGCCACCACCTCCCGGGCCCGGGAGACCACGATGCCGGTCAGGTGAGCCGGCGGCAGGCCGAGCAGCACGCTCTCCGTCGACCGGCACGCAACCGACACCTCGCCGACCGAGACGAGGCTCTGCGCCTCATCCATTGAGATCAGCGCCTGGTCCAGGTACTCGGTGGGCGCGTACAGGGTGCGGGCCCGTTGTAGTGCGGCCTGAGCCCGGCGGGTGTCGCCGAGCGTCGTCCACATGCTTCCGATGTGCCAGGTCAGTTGTTTCTCGGTGTACCCGTACGCCATGTCGGCGATGTCCTCGGCGCGGAGCCGGGCGAACGCCGTTTGGGCGAGCGCGAGCGCGTCCTGTGCTTCCCGTCCGCGCCCCATCCTCGCGAGCGCCCGCGCCTCAAGAGCCGGCGCCCATGCCGCTGTTGCACACACTGTGGAGCCGGCGACGAGGCGGGCCCGCTCGGCGAGCGCGAGGGCGGCGGCGGGAGCGCCGAAGTAGAAGGGGATCACGGCTTCTCTGGCCAACAGCCACGCTCGGAGGCCACGGTCTCCGGTCTCTTCTGCGAGGAGTTGCCCGAGGTGGTACCAGGCCCTCGCCTCGCGGTGATCGCCGAGCGCGACCAGGGCCATGCCAGTGGTACCCGCGAGTTGTGCGCCGACCCGGCAGAGCCGCGCGCGGACATCGGCGGACTGGCGGCCCGCGAGCAGCGCCTTGACTGCCCGGAAGTCCTCGACGGAGCCGGCCAGCAGTTCGGATGGCGGGAGAATCTGGTACTCGTGGCCGTGCTCGGACGCGCGCCGCTCCAGCTGGTCGAGGGTGGTCTCGGGTACTCCGCCGGCGAGCAGAGCGGCAGCGCTGGTGCGAAGGGCCGTGAGGGAGACGAGCCGGACGTCGTTCGTCTCCGGGGCGGCGTCATGCCGGGCGGAGGCGCCCGGCAGGGGTGCGGTGGCGGGCGAGGAAGCAGCTTCTGCGCTTGGGGTGTAGTCGTGCCCGTAGCCCAGTCGGTCAGGGCGGGTCTCGTACAGGCGGCACAGACAGTCAAGGTTGTCCTCGCTGGGGCGGCCACGTCCTGTCTCCCAGCCGGAGAGCTGCTGCACCGAGACGCGGGTGCCTACCTCGGCCAGGTGCTGCCGGGCCTCGGCCAGGGTCCAGCCGCGGGCGAGACGGTGCGCCTGGAGCAGGCCGCACCCGGTCTCGGCGGCGATGGCGACGGACGTCTCCCAGCCGGTCCAGCTGGCGGCTTGGGCACGTCCCACGATCGCGCGGGCTGCCGTACGCCTTCCGTCGCTGCGCGGCACGGGTACCACCTCCGGGCCCAACGTAGTGGCGCCGTGCTGCCGGGCGAGGGCGTTTTCATACCTTCGCAGTGACCAGAGCGCGGACTTCACTCCCAAGCGGTGATTGGCTGTCAATTTCGTCGCGGGGCAGTCATGGCACAGCGCGATTGAACAGGCCCAAGGTGTGTTCTCCCGATCGACCCACCTTGGGAGTGCACGGATGTCGAGCACGAACTCTCGGCCTGATGGGGATTCAGGCCATCTTCCCCGTTCCGTCGTGGCGCCCCCTGCTGAGCGTCGCCTCGTCTCCGGTCAATGGCTCCTTGAGTCCGCGCCGTCGAGGGAGGCCGCGGAAGAGCGGTGGGCGAATGCCGGGGCGGCGATGCTCCGGTCGGGCGCCTGGTACACCGCAGTCTCGGTCCCGGCCGAAGTCGTGCACGCGGCATGCGAGGCCGCCAGTCCCGAGGACTGCGCGCCGGTGCTCGCCAGCCTCCTGGACGGGCCCGTCTTCTACGGGCCCGTCGGCTTCCGGCAGGAGGGCGGGTACACCGCGCTGCTGCCCTCGGCCGCGTCCGACTGGCGGGAGCCGAGCGTGGTCGTGCTCCCTGCCCGCGCGGAACTCCTCGTCCCGGCCCCCGAGGTGCTTGCACCGTGCGGAGAGGGTCCGTGGTGGGTCATCCCGCCGGACCGCCACATGCGCCTCTGCACACCGGCCCGGCTGAAGGGGATCGTGCGCCGGGGCCGGGAGCGGATCGCTGCGGGTGGTGAGCCGTCGTGACCAGCATCAGCAGCCCGAGCGTGGTCGAGGCCACGCGGACGTCGCCCTGCGAGCCGGTCGAGGAGGTGTTCAGTCGGCACCTGGAGCGGCGGCCGGAGTCCGCTGGCGCCGCACGACGCCTGGTGTCCGCGGCGCTCCGCTCCTGGGGGCTGGAGAGCGCCGAGACCGACGCGTGCCTGATCGTCAGCGAACTGGTGGGGAACGCGGCCCTGCACGCCCGCTACAGCCGGATCCTGGTCACGGTCGCCCGCGTCCAGCCGGACCTCGTGCGGATCGCCGTCGTCGACCGCTCCCGCGCGCTGCCGGAGCTTCACGAGCCCGGAGCGCACGAGGAGTCCGGCCGAGGGCTGGCGACCGTCGACGCCCTCTGCGGTGGCCGGTGGGGCGTGGACCCGCTCGGGTGGGGCAAGCACGTGTGGGTCCTGCTGGAGACCGGCGGGGCTGGCCGGTGAGGCCGTCGGCTGGCGAGGCCATCTACTGGGCCGTGGTCCTGGTGATCCTCGGCGCCGTGTGCCTCGGCATCATCCGCGAGGGGCCGTCCGGTGGGTAAGCGCATCTGGGTCTCCGGACTGTGCTGGCGCTGCGAGAGCGACGAACGGCCAGTGATGTGGCTCGGCCCGGTCACAGCCAGGATGCCGGCGCCGCCCCGTTCTACGTCTGCGAGCCGTGCGTCGAGCGTCTTGAAGAGCTTGCCCGCGCGCACCATAGCCGCCGCGATCAGCTTGCGGCCTCTTGACTCCCGCACCCGGCCGGACCGTCCCGAGACGGCCGGGTGCGGGCCCATCCCGAAGGATCTGTGGATGAGTTGGAAGTGTCGCCCGGTCTACCGGGGGCTGCCCGTGCCGGCGGTCGCCACATGGGAGGGCGAGTGGGAGGTCACCCCGGCGGTGTATCTGCGGGGCGGCCGGATCTCGTATGCCGACCCGCTGTTCGACGCGTCCCAGCGGCATCGTGGCGCGCTGTGGCGCGTGTGGTCCCTGGCCCGGGACAAGGGCGTCCCGGAGCTCGGCGGGGTCCACCCCGCCCGGCAGCGCCTCGCCATGCGCCGGCTGCTGTGTCAGGTCTGCTTCCTGCAGACCGGCACCGAGGCTGCCCGGGAGGGCGGGACGCTGTTCGTCGTGGGCGCGTCCAGCAGGGCGGGGACCGCCGGGCCGATCGAGGACGGCGAGCGCACGCCCCACCCTCCGGTGCATCTGGAATGCGCGTGGGAGTCTGCGCGCTCGTGCCCGCACCTCCTGGAGGGCATGGCCGCGGCCCGGGTCCCCACGGTCCGACCGTGGGGTGTCCTCGGGGTTCTTCATGCCTCGATCGGTGACCACCTGGTCCCCGTCGACCCGCGCGTACAAGTCGCTTACGAGGATCCGTACATCACCCGCGTCCTGGCCCGACAGGCCGTGGTGGAGCTGGACGGCTGCCGGCCGGTCGACCTCCGGGCCGAAGCCGAGCGCGCGGGGCTCGCGGGGGTGGGCGCCCGATGACCGCCGACCGCACACCGCCCTACCTCCCTGCCCCGAGCACGCGCTCCGCCCTGATGGGTGTGGATGAGCGCTGGAGCGCCGTACGCGTCCTCTCGCACTGGAGCCACCTCGTCCTCGGCGCCCTGGGCGCCCTGGGCGCCCAGGGCGGCCCGGCATTCGAAGACCTTGGCCTGTGCCACATCGTGTGGCCGCTTCCGCCGGGAGGCGCCGACGACTGGCCGGACGCGACCGCCGCCGGCGTACTCCCGACCGAGCCGGGAGAACGCCTCCTCGTCCCCGGCCTCAAGGGCATGCCCGGGATGCCCTGGCTCCACCCACCGGCGGCCGAGCGGCCGTTCACCGACCCTGGCGTGCTGCGCCGCGCGGTCGAGACGGTCATCGGCTCACTGGAGGACGCGGGCGCGCTCGGCCCGGTGGCCGTGTGCCACGAGTGCGGCGCCGCGACCCGGGACGCCGAACTCGTCGCCTTCACACCGCAGATGTGCGGCCCCGGGTGGAGTACGTACGAGTGCCGGAGCTGCTACGACGGCCGCGGCCGCCGCCGCACCCCGGAGGTGCCGCGATGAACGGTCGGGCCGCGCAGTGGCTGTACGTGCTCGTGCTGGCTGCGCTCCTCGCGGTGCTCTGCCTCGGCGTGTTCCTGCGCCGCTGACCCCTCAGACCGCCCCGGCCGGCTTGCAGTCCCCCACCGGCCGGCCGGGGCCTCAACCACCTGCCCGCGGCCGTGGACGTATCTGGGCCTGGGGCAGGGCACGACCGCCCTGGCCGGACTCCACCCTGGCCGGGGCACCATCCGCCGGCTGACGTCGGAGGTCCCGAGCGCGGCGCCGCTCCTGCTGTGACGGCAAGGGCGGCCCGCCACCTGGCCCAGGACGGCCGGACACCACCCAGCGAGTAAGGGAGAACACTCTTGAGCGCGCGCCCCATCCTGAGCGGCGGCGAGCAGGCCGCCTCGTGCTACTTCCGTACGACCGTGGACCACCCGCACCGGAAGGCTCTCGTCCAGATCTGCGAGCCGTGCAATGCGCTGTGCGCCCACTGCTTTGTGACGGCGACGAAGCGCGGCACCTATATGCCGCTGGAGAAGATCCGGGAGCAGTTGGTTCCCCAGCTCGCGGAGGCCCGCGTCACGCGGGTGACCATCACCGGCGGCGAGCCGTTCATGCACCCAGACCTCCTGGAGATCATCGCCGCGTTCCGTGAGGCTGGCATGTCCGTTGGCGTGTGCACCAACGGCACCATGTGCAGCGATGAGCAGATCTCCGCCCTGGTGGAGCTGGACGCCCACATGAACGTGTCGCTGGACGGGTTCTCCGAGGAGTCCCACTCCGTGTTCCGTGGCCTGCCCGGGTGCTTCGCGGAGACCGTGGACACCGTCAGGAGGTTCGCCGCCGCCGGCATCCTCCAAGGCCTGCTGTGCACGCCGAACAGCTTGGCCGAGGATCGGGAGTACCGGGACCTGGTCAGGTTCGCGCGGGAGCAGGGCGCAAAGTACGTGCTGATGAACCCGCTCGGGAACATGGGGCGCGGCCAGTCGAGGAAGGCACAGGGGAAGCTGCGTACCCCGGATGAGCAGATGCGGGAGATCGCCGCCCTCACCGAGCCGTTCGGGGAGGACGTGGAGCTGGTGAACATCCGGTTCCCCAACGAGGACAAGCCGCTGGCCGGCTGCGAGGCCGGGACCATCGTCTACGTCTTCACGGACGGCGGTGTGGCGATCTGCCCGTACCTCGTGTTCGCGGCCCGGACGACGGCCTCCCAGCACCCGGACTCCGACTTCCTCGTGGGCAACGTCTGGCAGCACGACGACATCGCGGCCCGCCTGGCCGCGTACGGGAAGTTCTCCGACCGGTGGGACCTCGGGGGCAACTCGACGTGCGGCGCGTGCTCCCTGTCGCCCTCGTGCGGGAAGGGCTGCCCGGCCGCCGTGGTGGCCGCCGGCGAGCGGATTGGCGCCGTGGACACCGAACAGTGCCCCGTGGTCCCGCGTCAGACCCGCGTCCTGCCCGTGGTCGGTGTCTCGTGATCGCCGGCCGCGGCCTTCTGGTCGCCATCGAGGGCCCGGGCGGAGTCGGGAAGTCGACCGTCACGGCTCTGGTCGCCCGCCTCCTCGGGGCGGAGGGTGTGCCCGTGCTGGCGACCCGGGAGCCCACGGACACCGCCTTAGGCAACCTCGCGCGGCACGGCACGGACGACTACCAGGGCGAGGCGATGGCGTGCCTTGTCGCCGCCGACCGGTTCAAGCACGGCGAGACGATCCAGCCGGCGCTGGAGCGCGGGGACGTCGTGGTCTGCGACCGGTACATCGCCAGCAGCCTGGCGCTCCAATGCATGGACGGCGTGGACCGCGAGTTCGTGTGGCTCCTCAACGAGCGGCAGGTCCAGCCGGACCTGACCGTGATGGTCAGCGGCGACCCGGAGGTGATCGAGGCCCGGCTGACCGCGAGGGGCGCGCACTCCCGGTACGAACGCGCCGAGGACTCCAGCCTTGTGGAATGCGCCTACTTCGCCGAGGCCGGTAAGTTCCTGCGGGGTAAAGGGCATCGCGTCTTGGACCTGGACGCCACCGAGACGCCGGCCGAAGAGGTCGCCCGCCTGACCGTCGCCGCGATCACCCGACTCCGGAAGGACCCGACCGATGCTGGACGTGTTGACGTTCAACCTCAACAACCCGTCCCGGGAGCGCGCGGAGCGACAGCTCCGGTACCTGGCGCAGCGGCCGGAGCCGGTGCTCGTGCTCACGGAGACGGCGCGCAGCGCGGGGTGTGAGTTCCTGGCCGAGCGGTTCGAGGGGGCCGGGTACTCGGTGAACTTCCCCCGGCCGCCGCAGGGCACCCGGGAACGGGGCGTGATGATCGTGTCCCGCCTCGCCACGAGCCCGCTCCCGCTGCCCGTGGACTACCTCCCGCACCGGGTGGCCGCCGTGACCGTCGAGACGAGCACGGGCCCGCTGGAGGTCGTCGGGGTATACGTGCCGTCCCGGGACGCCACGGAGGCGAAGATCACCAGGAAGCGCCGGTTTCTGGAGGGCCTGGCCGCCGTCCTCCCCACCGGGGTTGTCGGCCGCCGCCTGGTCCTCGGGGACTTCAACATCCTGGAACCCGCTCACGTCCCGCGATACCGGATCTTCCAGGAATGGGAGTACGCGTTCTACACCGGCCTCGGTGCGGCCGGGTATCGGGACGCCTTCCGGTTCCTGGCCCCGGACGCCCTGGAGTACTCCTGGGTGGGGCGCACCGGCGACGGCTACCGCTACGACCACGCCCACGTCTCCGGGCCCCTCGCGGCGAGCGTGGAGGGCTGCCGGTACGTGCACGAGCCGCGTACCAACGAGGACCGGCTCACCGACCACTCCGCGCTGACGGTCTCCCTGGCGCTCGCCGCCACGGCACCGCTGGACGTGTGAGACCCGGCCCGGGGCGAGGCCCTGACGCCGGCGCTTTTCTGACCACCTGAACGACAAGAACGGAGATCGACGTGGACACCACGTGGGACGGCGTGACCCAGCTGCGGAAGTGGCTGGATGACGAGGGCCAGGCCGCGGCCGGTGACGTACGGCTGCTTCGGGTCCTCAAGATCGGGGAGGAGTTCGGTGAAGCCTCCGAGGCCATCACGGGGGCGCTCGGAGCCAACCCGCGAAAGGGCGCAAGCCACACCTGGACGGACGTGGAGAAGGAACTCGCGGACGTCATCGTGACCGCCATGGTGGCCCTCTCCACCATCACCCCCGACGCGGAGAAGGTGCTGGAGGCACGTACCCAGGCGCTCCTGGAACGCATCGGCCGGGCCTGAACCTCGGGCTCGCACGAAGGAGCCCGAGGAAGTGGGCTGCCGACCCTACAGACCGTCCCGGCCGGGTCCTCTTCGTGGGGCCGGCTTCCAGGCCGGCGCCGGCCTCCACCTCAGTACCGCGACACACTCAGGCGACGGCAGCGGGCCCCGGACTCTCCGTCCGGGGCCCGCCAGAAGGAGTTGGACCACGTCCCCCGGGGTTCTGCCACCGGTGCAATCACTCGTCAGGGTGAAGTCATCCGCCAGGCGCGTCTTCAAGCCAGGCCGCGCGGTCTGATGCCCATGCGGAGCGTTTGCCTCCGGTCGATACCAGTCCGGGTCGGCATGGCGCGGAGGGGGGAACTCATATGCGAGATGGAGTGAGAGACATGAGACTGCCACCGAGTACTCGCGCGGGTAAGGAGGCCCGGCGGGCCGAGCGACCTGACACACGTGCCCCCCGTGATGGCGGCCTCCAACGCCAGCCTGAAGCTGCCGTGGCCTTGATGCACCTGTAGTGGCGCTGGGAACTACTGCCACCTCTCCATCCAGCGTCCCGCGCCCCCGCTCGTCGAGCGGCGGCGCTTGCGTTGAGTGGGAGATGATCTTGAGGGGTGCATCGGCCTGCATCCGGAGGCACTGGAATGCATCCGCCGGTTTCCGGTGCGTCGCAGGGCAGAGGTCATAGAGGGTCTCTGACCTGCGGCAACCGACGACCCCTCTTCGATCATGCAGATCTTCGAGGGGACGAATCAGATCCAGCGCCTGGTGATCAGCCGCGGGCTGATCACCACGGAGAAGTAGCGGACCGGGGTTACCAGGCCACCGGGAGTTCGAGGGGGAAGCGGCGGATCGTCTCCGTGTCCCAGCGGACCTTTTCCGGGGGGACGGCCAGGCGCAGGGTCGGGAAGCGTTCCAGCAGGCGACCGAAGGCCGCTTCCAGTTCCGCCATGGCCAGGGGGACCGCGATGCAGCGGTGGCCGCCCCAGCCGAAGGTCATGAACGGGGCGGAGGGGCGGTCGAGGTCGATGGCGTGCGGGTCCGGGAAGCGCTCAGGGTCGCGGTTCGCCGTCAGGTAGGAGACGTGGACGAAGTCTCCCGCCCGGATCCGCGTCCCGTCCATCTCGATGTCCTCCCGCGCCACCCGGGGGATGCCGACGCCCTTGCGGAAGGGGATGTAGCGGAGCAGCTCCTCCAGGACCTCCGGCAGGCTCCCGGGCCGGTCCCGGAGGCGTTCCATCAACTCGAGGCGGCTCAGCAGGAGATAGGCGATGTTGCTGATCTGGCAGGTGACCGTGTCCTGGCCGCTGAGGGTCAACGTCAGTGCCATGACGGCCAGTTCCTGGTCGTCGAAGACGTCGTCACCCTCCCTGGCGGCGGCCAGCGCGCTGATGAGGTCCTTCCCGGGCGAGCGCCGCCGCTGTTCGACCAAGGCGCCGAAGTACGACCGCAGTTCGGCCTTGGCCTTCGCGGCGGTCTCACGCGTCTCGGGTCCGGTGGCGAGCAGCTGGTGCACATACGCCTGCATCCGCGGCCAGTCGTCCCGGGGGATGCCGAGCAGGTGGAAGATCGTCTGCCGCGGGAACGGGTCCGACAGATGACGCACCAGGTCCGCCGGCTGCCCCCGTGCGGCCATCTCGTCGAGCAAGTCGTCGGCGAGCCGTACGATCGTGTCCTTCATCGCCTCCACGCGCTGCGGGGTGAAGGCCTGCGACGCGAGGTGCCGCACCCGGCTGCTGTGCGGAGGGTCCATCACATTGACCGACTCCGGGGACACGATGGGCTCCGGGGTCAGCCTCGGGTAGTCGGTGCCGATGATCCCCGCCCGGCTGAAACGCTGGTCGGTGGTCACCTGGCGGACCCCGTCGAAGCCGGTGACCAGCCACGCCTCGGCGTCGCCGTACGGCAGACGGAAGCGGGTCAGGGTCTCGAGGTCCATCAGGCCCGCGAGAGCGGGATCAAAATCCAGTGCCTTGCTGTAGTCGAACGGGCACGTGATCGCCTCATCGCCAGGGGTCATGGGGAGTTCTCCTGTCGGCCGTCCGCCGTCATGTGGGCCCCCTGGCGAGATGGAAGCACGGATGTCCACCGTCACCGCGTCACGTGAGGCCAGGTGGACTAGGAGCCACTTGCGATCGAGTGAGGGAATCGGGCCCGCCCCCCCACCACCACGCCCGCTCACCCCCGCGTACGGCCCCACCTCCGGGACGAGGTCTCACGGACGGGGTTCAAGGGCGGATCACGCCCCGCCCGGGGCCTTGTCGCGGATCAGGCAGCTGCTCTTGCCCACCGCGCACAGCCGGCCGTCGGCGTCCACGACCCGGCAGGACGCCAGACCCCGGTTGCGCCCCAGATGCACGACCTCGGCATCGACCGTGACCGGCCCGGCGATCTCGCGCACCGGGCGCAGGAAGTCCACGTTCAGGTCGAGGGTGACGATGTCCTTGTCCGCGGGGACGGCGGAGAGGACCGCGCAGCCGAGCGCCGCGTCCACGACGGTGGACAGGATGCCGCCGGCGAGGAATCCCAGATGGTTCGTGAAGTGGTCCTGGACCGGCATGGTGAACCGGACCGTCCCGGGGTCGGCCTTGACGACCTCGATCCCGAGGACCTGCGCGACGGGCGGCGCGACGGCCTCGCCCGTGATCAGCCCACGTAGATACGCCAGGCCGGTCGCGTCGGCCCGGGTGGCGAACAAGGGCCCCTGGTCTCGCCATTGGAGCGTGGCCGTGTGGATGCCGGGTGTCTCCGCGTTCGCCTGTGCGTCCGCGTCGGCCTTCCCTTCAGCGTCCACAGCAGGCTCCCCGTCCGTGCGTACGTCTGCCTCCGACACGTCGTCCTTCCCGGCGAGCGCCTCGTGCTCCGGCTGGTGCACCATGACCCGGCCCGGCGCGCGGCCGTCGGCCGGTCAGTTCCCGTCCACCACGCGCGGGCGCGCGCGGCGGATGTCGCGCACGCGTACGAGGACGGTGCCGAGGAAGACCGTCCCCCCGGCGACGAGCCACAGGGCCGGGCCCCCGGCCCGGAACGCGTCGATGGAGGCGGCCAGGAACAGCGTGCCGGCGACAACGCCGGCGACCGTGAGAAGAGCGGTGATGCGGTGAGCCACGCCGCCATCATCGACGAGAAGTCCGCTCAGGGGAAGGGATCTCAGGCGGCGTCCCGGACGTCGCCGCCCGGGTGCGCGGTGAGTCGGGCGCGTACCCACGCCGGGTCGGGGTTGGTGTGCGGCCGGCCCGCGACCACGACCGTCGGGACGGTCTCGTTCCCGCCGTTCGCCGCCCGCACCACCGCCGCGCCCTCCGGGTCGCGCCAGATGTCGACCCAGTAGGCCCGGCGGGCGGTACGGCCCAGCCGGAGGCGCAGCCGCAGGCAGTACGTACAGGTGGGCCGCCAGTAGATCACCGGGCGCCCGTCGGCCTCGCTGCGCCGCCGCGCCTCCGCCGCCCCCGTGGGGCGGGGGAACACCAGCGGCGACTCCACGTAGGCGAGCAGCAGGAACAGCACCGGGATGACGGGGGAGGGCAGGCTCGTATCGCCGAGGAACAGCGAGGAGGCGGCGAGGGCGCCGCAGAGCACGAGAGCGGCGGGCAGGAGCCAGACACGGATCATGACGACGTATCGAAGCAGATGTCCGCCGCGCCCGGGCCCCGGGGACGGTGTCACGCGCACCGCAAGGCCGGCCACGCGGCTTCACCCCGTACGTGGAGATCGGTGCCGCCGCCGGGGAGTTGGCGGGCCAGGGCCGGTCGATAGGCTGTGGCGTCGACCGTGCCCGGTCTTCGGTCCCGTGACCGCACCGCCCACAAGGCGCGGCGGGCGGGCCATCCACTCCATCCGGCGGCCCGACACCCGCCGCCGGGGTACGTACGAGGAGATCCATGGACATCGCAGGTTCCGCCGCGCTCGTCACCGGTGCCGCTTCGGGGCTCGGGGCGGCCACCGCCGCCGCGCTCGCCGCGAAGGGCACCACGGTCTACGGGCTGGACCTCGACAAGGCGGTCGCCGGTGCCGCCGCCCCGGCCGACGGGGTCACCCTGATCGCGGCGGACGTCACCGACGAGGAGCAGGTACGGGCCGCGCTCGCCCGGATCGACGAGGACGGCGCCGAGCTGCGGCTCGCCGTCAACTGCGCCGGGATCGCGCCCTCCGCGCGGCTGCTCGGCCGCAAGGGCCCGCACGACCTGGAGCTGTTCCGTACGGTCCTCGACGTCAACCTGGTCGGTACGTTCAACGTGATGCGGCTCGCCGCCGAGGCCATCGCCCGCCGCGAGCCGGACGAGAACGGGCAGCGTGGCCTGGTCGTCAACACCGCCTCCATCGCCGCCTTCGAGGGCCAGGTCGGGCAGATCGCGTACGCCGCCTCCAAGGCGGGCGTCGCGGGCATGACCATCACCGCGGCCCGCGACCTCGCGCAGTACGGCATCCGGGTCGTCACCGTCGCCCCCGGCATCGTCGACACCCCGATGATGGCCGGGTTCAGCGAGGAGATCCGGGCCGGCCTCGCGGCGGGCGTCACCTTCCCGCAGCGGCTCGCCCGCCCCGACGAGTACGCCCGCCTGGTCACCATGATCGCCGAGCACGACTACCTCAACGGCGAGACGATCCGGATGGACGGCGCCCTGCGCATGGCCGCCCGCTGACCCGTCCGGGCCCCGGACGCGCCACAGCGGACCAAGATCCATTCGTGGCACCTAGTGCCGTCGTGCGAGGGATCCGAGTGCTAGGTTCGGGACATGACCAGCCACCCCGCCAAGCCCTCGATGCGTGACTCCCTCGTCGCGGCGGCCTTCCAGCTCTTCCTGGAGCGCGGCTACGAGCAGACGACGATCGACGACATCGTCCGCACGGCCGGGGTCGGCCGGAGGTCGTTCTTCCGGTACTTCCCGTCGAAGGAGGACGTGGTCTTCCCCGACCACGAACAGAGCCTCGCCGACATGACCGAGTTCCTCGCCGCGAGCGAGGACGGCGACGACCCGCTGCTCCGGGTCTGCGAGGCCACCCGGCTCGTCATGCGGATGTACGCCGAGAACCCCACCTTCTCCGTCCAGCGCTACCGCCTCACCCGCGAGGTCACCGGGCTGCGCACGTACGAACTCTCCGTCGTGTGGCGGTACGAGAAGACCCTCGGCGACTACCTGCGCACCCGGTTCGCCGACCGCCGCGACGGCACCCTGCGGGCCAACGTCCTGGCCGCGGCCGTCGTCGCCGCCCACAACCACGCCCTGCGGCACTGGCTGCGCTCGGGCGGCGAGGGCGACCCGCTGGCCGAGGTGGACCGGGCCCTGGAGTTCGTCCGGGACACCTGGCACCCGGACGCCGTACCCGGCGGCGCGGGCCCGGGGGCGGCCGGCGAGCGGGAGCCGGACGACGTGGTCGTCGTGATCGCCAAGCGGTCCACGCCGATGTGGCGTGTGGTGCGCGAGGTGGAGGCGAGCCTCGGCGAGGACTGAGACGTTCCAGGGCCCGGATATCCCAGGCCCTCGGATCCCTTGGCTCCCCGATCCCCTGGAACTCCAGGGACGGACAAGGCTCCTGCGGCTCCTCGGACTCCCGGGGATCTCAGTATCGTCACATGAGGGAACTCAGGTCTTTATTTACTGGCACTCAGTGCCATATCTTTGCGCCGTGCATGGTTGAGCCGCCCAGTGCAAGGAGAAGTGTCGTGTTCCCCACCGGATCCACGGGCCTGCCGAACGGAACCAGCGCCGTCCTGGCCGATGTCTCGGCCGACGAGTCCGAGCTCTACTTCCAGCGCTGCCGCTGGTGCAACACCATCGCCTTCCAGCGCCTGCTCTGTCCGACCTGCGGCTCCACCGACCTGGCGCCCGAACTCAGCACGGGGGAGGGCGTGATCTCGGTACGGCGCGGGGTCAGCGCCGCCCAGTCCGACCTCTGGCCGGTGCACATGGCCGAGGGGTTCGTGGTGCGCTGCCGGGTCGACGGCCCGCCGCACGCGGTACGTCCCGGGGTCCGGGTCCGGCTCGCGCAGGACCCCGTCGTCCCGGGCCGCAGGCCGGTCGTCCGGCTCTGCGAAGAGGCCACGATCGACACCTGGTACTGAGCACGACGGAAGGGGCGTGTTGGCCGGTGTCGCGGAACGGACGTTCCGGGGCACCGGCCACCGCTATTCCGTCGTTTGGCGGGAAAA
>NZ_JBEYHT010000057.1:0-50007 GCF_040635425.1 Streptomyces laurentii
CGTGGAGAGGTCGTTCCCGAAGGACGCCGTCTCCGAGGTGAACCGGTCACCGGTGAGCTGCATGCCGTCGCCGGAGTCACCCGCGAAGCGGATGACCACGCGTTCCAGGCGGCGTGTTTCCTTCACTCCCGCTCCTTGATCGGTGCCGCGAGCTGTCGCTGCAGCGCGAGTTCGGTACTGGACAGGGGGATGTGCGGGCAGAGCCGCTCCGGATGGCCGGCGGGCGGTTCGTCGAGCCGCCGCGTCGGGGTGCCCATGAGCACAGGCGGCCCGATCGTGGAGATGCCGAGCCAGACCCACCCGGCCGCGAGCAGCGTGGAGTAGATCCCGCGGACGGTCTTGTGAACCACGTCTCTCATGCGTGCAGGACCTCCCGGGCGGCCACGGCGATGTCCGCGTCCTCGGCGGGCGACGTGGGCCGTCCGGTGCCCCAGGTCCACAGCCGCGACACCGCGTCCAGGTCCAGGTCGTGGCCCTCGGTCCAGATCCGGGCGGCGGCGGTGAGCACCGACTGGCGGTCCGCCTCCAGGGTGCCGCGGCGGGCCGGCAGGAGCGGGACGACCGCGCCGGCGCCGAGCCGTACCGAACGGTGCCGGCGGGCGAACGCGGTGAGGGTCTGCCGCGGGCCCACCTCGACCAGCAACACGTCGTCGGCGGCGAGGAGTTCGTCCAGGGCATCGCGGAAGTACACGGTGTCGGTGATCTGCCGGGCCCAGAAGCGCGGGCTGCGCGCCTCCTCGGGGCTCATCAGGGTGCCCGTGTAGCCGGAGTAGAGCGGCAGCCGCGGCTCGCGCAGCGGGATGTCCCGGTACGCGGTCTCGACGGCGTCGGAGGCGGGCGCCATGGCCGGGGAGTGGAACGGGCTGGACGCGGGCACGGCGACAGCGGTGAAGCGGTCGGCCTTCAGCCGGTCCCGTACGGCGTCCAGCGGCCCCTGCGAACCGGCCAGCATCACCTGCTGGTTGGCGTTGACGGCGGCGATGGCGACGTCCCCGGTCAGGTACGGGAGCAGCTGCTCCTCGCTCGCGGCGACGGCGAGCATGCCGCCGGCCGGGATCCTCACGGCCTCCCGGACCCGGGCCCGCACCATCTCGACCGCGTCCCGCAGGGACACGACCCCGGCCAGGGTCGCCGCGACGAGTTCGCCCGCGCTGTGCCCGAGGACGGCGACCGGGCGCACGCCCCAGCCGAGGACCATGCGGCCGAGCGCGTAGTCGATCGCGAACAGCAGGGGCTGGGCGCGGCGGACGTCGTCGATGCCGATCGTCGCCCGGTTCGGGTCGAGCCAGTCGGCGCGGATCAGATGGCCCTCCTCGCCCAGGTGGGCGAGGACCGCGTCGACGGCGGCGGTGAAGACGGGCTCGCGGCGGTAGAGGCCGGCGGCCATGCCCGCGTGCTGGGACCCCTGGCCCGGGAACATCAGGGCGATGGGCCGGGGGCGCGACGCGTCGGCCGCGCGGGCCCGGTGGACCGTACGGGAGGCGAGCGCCGACACGGCCACGGCGGCGCCCCGGACCGGTCCGGGCGCGGTGCCGCAGGGCACGGTGACGGGCAGCGCGGGGAACCGTTCCCGGTGCACCCCGCTGAGCATCGGCAGCAGTTCCTCGCGGACCCGCGCCTCGTCGGCCGCGTCCCGGCCCGACCACAGGATCAGCCGGTGGCGGTCGGGGTCGGTGCCGCGCGGGGGCTGCCACAGCGGGCGCAGCGGCGGGGCGACGTCGCCCGGGGCGAACATGTCCAGGATGCCGAGGACGGTGTCGCCGTCCGCGACGGCCTCGGCGGCGCGCTTGACCGCGTACACGGTGATCGTCTGGGGGTCGGGGGCGCCGAACTCCGCGACCAGGGCGAGGTCGGCGGTGCCCTCGTGCAGTTCCTGGTGGGCGCGGCGCAGCACCTGGCCCGGGCCGCCGACGGTGCGGACGGTGAAACCCTCGTGCTCGGTGGGGAGTGCGCCACCGGGCACGGAATCCGCGCCCGTACCGGAGTCCGCGTCCGCATCCGTGCCGATGAGGACGACGGTACGGGCCGGCAGCTCCTCCGGGGAACGGCCGAAGGCGCGCAGGACGACCGAGACGCCCGCGGCCGAGGCCACGACCCGTGCGGGCTGCCGCGGGGCGGAGCCGGGGCTGACGATCAGCCGCCGCACCACCGCGCTGTGGGACGTGAGTGACATGTTCCCTCCTCGTGGGCTGCGGCTTCGGCCGCGCTCGTGTGTACGGAAAAGGGGAGCCGGGCAGAACAACGGCCGCCCTGCCCGCGGGGGACGTGAGGCAGGGCGGCCGCGCGCGGGGCCGGCTCAGACGGCGTCCTTACTGACGGCCGGCGTTGATGAGCGCGAGGAGCGCGCCCGGGGTCTCGGCGTCGACGACGGCGTCGTCCGGGATCTCGATGCCGTACTCGCGCTGGATCTCGCCGATGACCTGGAGCAGGGCGAGGGAGTCGTAGCCCAGCTCCATGAACGGGGTGTCGATGACATCGCCGTCGAGGTCGATGCCCTCCTCCTCGCCGGCGCTCTCGCGCAGCATGCGGGTCAGGTCGGCCAGGGTCACGGTGGCGGTCGAAGTGGTCGTCATGGTCGGTACCGTCCTCTCGGTGGTGCGCTTGGCAGGACCGGGGTGGCCGGCCTGGGTGGGTCGTAGGGACGTGGAGTCGTCGGATCGTGGTCCGGTCCGGTGCGTACGTCTGATGGGCACGCGGGTACGTACGCCCGGTCGGCACGGATCGGGAGGATCGGGGACCCGGCGGGTACGGCTGCGGTTCCGCGTCCCGCCGGCTGCCCGCGTCCCCGTCAGGAGGCGCGGCGCACCACGAGGGCCGCGTTGAAGCCGCCGTGCCCGCGCGCCAGGACGAGCGCGGTGCGCAGGTCGGCCTCGCGGGCCTCGGTGACCAGGTCGATGGTGTGCTCGGGCGCCGGGGCGGTGACGTGCGCGGTGGGCGGGATGACGCCGTCGCGCAGCGCGAGGAGCGCGGTGGCGACGTCGAGGGCGGCCCCGCCCGCGAGCAGCCGTCCGGTCATCGTCTTCGGCGCGGTGACGGGCACCCCGCGCACGCCGAACAGCGCGGTGAGGGTGGCCGCTTCGGCGCGGTCGAGGTCCGGGACCCCGGCGGCGTCCGCGAAGACGATGTCGATGTCCCCGGCGGTGAGGCCCGCGTCGGCGAGGGCGTTCTCGATGGCACGGCCGAGACCGGCCGGGCGGCCGCTGCCGGGGGCCGGGTCGAGGGTGGCGGCGTACCCGGCGATCTCGCCGTACCGGTGCCCGGCGCCCCGCCGGTCGGCGGCCTCGGCGCTCTCCAGGACCAGGATGGCGCCGCCCTCGCCGGGCACGTACCCGCGGGCCTCGGCCGCGAACGGCAGGTAGGCGCGGGCCGGGTCGTCGGCGGTGCTCATCAGGCCGGAGGCGATCTGCGGGACCCAGCCCCAGGGGCAGATCGCGGCGTCGACGCCGCCCGCGACGACGGCGGAGAAGCCCTTGCGGAGGTGGCGGCGGGCGTGGCCGAGGGAGTCGATGCCGCCGGCCTGCTCGGTGAGCAGCACGCCGCTGGGGCCGCGCAGCTTGTGCCGGATGGAGATCTGGCCGGTGTTGACCGCGTAGAACCAGGCGAAGGACTGGTACGCGCTGACGTACTCCTTGCCCTTGCTCCACAGGTTCTGCAGTTCGCGCTGGCCGAACTCGACGGCGCCGCCGGACGCCGCGGTGACGACGCCGATGCCGTACTCGGGCAGCTCGCCGGTGTCGATGCCGGCGTCGGCGAGCGCCCAGTCGGCGGCGGTCAGGGCGAGCCGCGTCATGTGGTCGGTCTGCGGCATCAGCCGGCTGGGGATGTGCTCCTCGGCGGTGTAGCCGGGGACCTCGCCGGCGATCCGGGACGGGTACTGGGTCGCGTCGAAGCGGGTGACCGGGCCGAGGCCGGACTCGCCGGCCAGGGTGGCCTTCCAGTAGTCCTCGGTGCCCAGGCCGTTGGGTGCGGCGATGCCGAGGCCGGTCACCACGGTGGGCGACGTCGTGACGGACGCCGTGGCGGGCGCTGCCGCCGATCCGGAGGCGGTCATGCGGCGGCTCCCCTTTCCGGGCGGGCGAGCACCATGGCGCTCTGGAATCCGCCGAATCCGCTGCCCACGCTGAGCACGACGTCGGTCTGCTTCTCGCGGGCGGTCAGCGGGATGTAGTCGAGGTCGAGCTCCGGGTCGGGCTCGTGGAGGTTGGCGGTGGGCGGCAGGATGCCGTACTCCATCGCCAGGGCGCAGGCGGCGATCTCCAGGGAGCCGATGGCGCCCAGCGAGTGGCCGATCATCGATTTGATGGAGCTGACCGGGGTGCGGTACGCGTGCTCGCCGAGGCTGCGCTTGAAGGCGCCGGTCTCGTGCCGGTCGTTCATCTTGGTGCCGGAGCCGTGGGCGTTGATGTAGTCGACGGCGCCGGGGGCGAGCCGGGCCTCGGCGAGGGCGGCGTCGATGGCCTCGGCCATCTCGATGCCCTCGGGCTTGAGTCCGGTCATGTGGTACGCGTTGCAGCGCGAGGCGAAGCCGGCGATCTCGGCGTACACGTGGGCGCCGCGCCGCCGGGCGGACTCCAGCTCCTCCAGGACGAGGATGGCCGCGCCTTCGCCGAGGACGAGTCCGCTGCGGGTGCGGTCGAAGGGCCGGCAGGCGCTCTCCGGGGTGTCGTTGCGGGGCGTGGTGGCGTGGATGGCGTCGAAGCAGGCCGAGGTGATCGGCGAGATGGGCGCCTCGGTCGCACCGGCGATCATGATGTCGGTGGTGCCCTCGCGGATGAGTTCCACGGCGTGACCGAGGGAGTCGAGGCCGGAGGTGCAGCCGGTGGAGACGACGGCGGCGGGGCCTTCGGCGCCGGCGGCCTGACCGACCTCGGCGGCGATGGAGCTGGGCACGAAGTGGCGGTACAGCTCGGGTACGGCGTACTCGTGGTCGACGTTCCACTTCCGGCCGCCGTCGCTGACGACCGCGTACTCGCGCTCCAGGCTGGTGGTGCAGCCGACCGCGCTGCCGACCGAGGTGCCGACGCGGCCCGGGTCGTACGCGGAGAGGTCGAGGCCGCTGTCGGCCAGTGCCTCGCGGGTGCTGACCACCGCGAACTGGGCGGCGCGGTCGAGCCGGCGGATCTCCTGCGGGGTAAGGCCCGCGGCGGCCGGGTCGAAGTCGACCTCGGCGGCGACCTGGGAGCGGAAGGGCGAGGGGTCGTAGAAGGAGATCGTGCGGGTGGCGGTGCGGCCCTCGGTGAGGAGGTTCCAGTACGCCTTGACACCGACCCCACCGGGAGCCACGACGCCCAAGCCCGTGATGGCGACTCTACGCATGGTCTACCTGGCCTTCGACGGGGCCGGGTGCGGCGCCGCACACCGGCCGGTTGACGCTGTGGGGCTCACTGTCGATCCCTTCGTCGTGTTCATCGCTGACCTGAAACGGACCCGATGTCTGCACCGAAGTCCGCACCGAAATCCGCGCGGAGGGCCGCGCCGGCATCTGCACCGATTCGCATGCGGCGGCCGGAGAAAGCGCGGGGTGGGTCCTTCTCCGGCCGGCCGGACCGGTCAGCCGCTCGCTCGTGACGGAGTGCCGTTGCCGGTGGAGTCACTGCCGCTTCCGGTGACTTCATGGAACATCTGTGCGCTAGACCGGTACTCGTGTGTGCGTGGACCTGTCGTTCTCCCGCGGCCCACCGCCGGACCCGCCAGAAAACCCGCAGGCCGGCGCGGGGAACAGCCTGCTGAAGAGCCCGCCGGACAGCCCGCTGGAGAGACCGCCGGGCAGCCCGCTGGAGGGCCCGCGCGCCGGCGTCCCGGCCCACGGGCCTACGTGGGGACATTTCCGTGCTTGCGCGCGGGGACCTCGGCCCGCTTCGTCCGCAGCATGGCCAGCGAGCGGATCAGGATCCGCCGGGTGTCCGCGGGGTCGATGACGTCGTCCACAAGGCCTCTTTCGGCCGCGTAGTACGGGTGCATCAGCTCGGTGCGGTACGCGTCGATGAGCCGGGCGCGGGTGGCCTCCGGGTCGGCCGAGGCGGCGATCTCGCGGCGGAAGACGACCCCGGCCGCGCCCTCGGCGCCCATCACGGCGATCTCGTTGGTGGGCCAGGCGAAGGCCAGGTCGGCGCCGATGGAACGGGAGTCCATGACGATGTACGCGCCGCCGTACGCCTTGCGCAGCACGAGCGAGATCCGGGGCACGGTCGCGTTGCAGTACGCGTGCAGCAGCTTGGCGCCGTGCCGGATGATGCCGTTGTGCTCCTGGTCGACGCCGGGCAGGAAGCCGGGCACGTCGACGAGGGTCACGAGCGGCACATTGAACGAATCGCAGGTGGAGACGAAGCGGGCGGCCTTCTCGCTCGCGTGGATGTCGAGGACGCCGGCCAGCGCGGCGGGCTGGTTGGCGACGATGCCGACGGTGTGGCCGCCGAGCCGGGCGAGCGCGCACACGATGTTGGGCGCCCACGCCTCGTGCACCTCGAAGATCTCGCCGTCGTCGACGATCTCCTCGATCACCCGGCGGATGTCGTAGCTGCGGCCCGGGTCGGCCGGCACCAGCTCGGTGAGGGCGCCGGTGCACCGGTCCACGGGGTCCTCGCAGGGCGCCGCGGGCGGCAGTTCGCGGTTGTTGGACGGCAGCAGGGCGAGGAGGAAGCGGACGTCCTCCAGGCAGTCGGCCTCGTCGTCGTACGCGAAGTGGCAGACGCCCGAGGCGGTGGCGTGGACGTCGGCGCCGCCCAGTCCGTTGTGGGTGATCTTCTCGCCGGTCACCGCCTGGACCACGTCGGGTCCGGTGATGAACATCTGCGCCGTCTCGCGCACCATGAAGACGTAGTCGGTGAGGGCCGGGGCGTACGCGGCGCCGCCCGCGCACGGGCCGAGCATCACGCTGATCTGCGGGATCACCCCGGAGGCGGCGACGGTGCGGCGGAAGATCCCGCCGTAGCCGGCGAGCGCGGTGACACCCTCCTGGATGCGGGCTCCCGCCCCGTCGTTGAGACCGACCAGCGGGGCACCGGCGGCCTCCGCGAGGTCCATCACCTTGTGCACCTTCTGGGCGTGCGCCTCGCCGAGCGCGCCGGCGAAGACCCGGAAGTCGTGCGCGTAGGCGAAGACGGTCCGGCCGTGGACGAGGCCCCAGCCGATCACGACGCCGTCGCCGTGCGGCTTCCTGTCCTCCAGGCCGAAGCCGGTGGCGCGGTGCCGGCGCAGCGGCTCGATCTCGGTGAACGTCCCCTCGTCGAAGAGGAGTTCCAGGCGCTCGTGGGCGGTGAGCTTGTTCTTCTCGTGCTGCCGCCGGGTGGCCGCGGGGTCGGGCCCCCGGCTCACCTCCTCCTTGAGCCGCCGGAGTTCGGCGGTGGCACGACGGAGGTCGGGAGCGGCCTGGGTGACCGTGAGGTCGTCGAGGATCGTCATCGGCCGAACGTAGGAACGGCGGCTTGAGACGGGCTGGAGGGCCGAACGACGGTCCCGTCAGGGCCGGTTGGCCCCTGGACCGCGTACGGCTCGACGTACGGATGGGCGTACGGATGGGCGTACGACTGGAGGTACGGGGGAGCGTACCGGGGGCCGTACCGATGAGGGACGTACGGAGGGACCGTGCGGCCGGCCGTACGCGCGGGTCAGCCCGCGGCCGTCACCGGCAGGTCGAGCGCCGGGTCCGCCGACAGCACGGCCTGGTGCAGCCGCCGCAGCCGGGCGGAGGGTTCGAGACCCAGCTCGTCCACGAGGGTCTCGCGCAGCCGCTGGTACGCCTCCAGGGCCCGCCAGGCGCTGCCGGACCGGTGCAGGGCGGTCATCAGCTGGGCGCAGAAGTTCTCGTGCATGGGGTGCCGGGCGACCAGGACGTGCAGCTCGGACACGATCTCCATGTGCCGGCCGAGCCTCAGGTCGGCGTCGACCCGCAGTTCGAGGGCCGCGATCCGGTCCTCCTCCATGCGGAGCACGTCGAGTTCGAGGACGGTGCCGACGCGGACGTCGACGAGCGCGCTGCCCGTCCACATGTCCAGGGCGCCGCCGAGGAGTTCGGACGCGGCGTGGTAGTCGCCGGCCTCGTACGCGGCCCGCCCGGCGGCGGTGATCCGGGTGAACTCGTGGGCGTCGACCTGGCCCGGGCGCACCTGGAGCAGGTAGCCGCCGTGCCGGGTGACCAGCACGTCCTTGGCCTGCCGGGTCGGGTCGCCGTCGAGAGCGGCCGCGATCTTGCGGCGCAGCTGCAGAATGTACGTCTGGAGTGTGGTCGCCGCGCTGCGCGGGATGTCCTCACCCCAGATCTCCTCCATGAGTGTCGCCACCGTCACGACCCGGTCCGCCTGCAGCGCGAGCAGGGACAGGATCTGGCGCGGCTTGGCGGCGGTGGGGACGACGGAGACCCCGTTCACGCGGGCCGTCAGTGGTCCCAATACTGTGATTTCCATGATCGCGCCCTCCACTTCCTGAAACTGTGAGGCCGGTCCGGCACCGGGATTCGGCACGGGTCCGGAGCATGGGTCGAGCCTCGCACCAGCGGCGATTTCCTCCCAGTGAGCGGGTCACGAGGGTGGGCGTGAAAATGTCATACCCCGTTGGTGAGCCCCGCACTGTGCGGTCCACCCCGGCTCGACGCAGAATCCTGGCACTCGGCAAACCCGACGCATTCGAGCCGATGAGGCGCGAATCCGCCGACCTTCCAGGAGGGGATCTCCCGTGAACGTCACCCCGCGCACCACGCCGGTCACGAACACCCGCCCCGGCTCCCCCGCCGCCCCTTGCTCCCCCGGCTCCCCCGACGACCGCTCCGCCCTGCTGACGGCCCTGTCCGAGCTGGAGGCCGAGCTGGCGAAGCGCTACACCAGCGACCCGGTCGCCGCCCTGGCCGACTTCGGCCTGGCCCCGGCCGAGCCGGTGTTCGGCGGCTCGGCCGGCCTGCTGGTCATCGAGCAACTGGACGGTCCGGCGGTCGCGTTCGACGAATGCTTCGGATGCGCCACCACGATGGGCGCGTGGGCCGACGCGGACGCGCAGGGTGTCCGGGTAGCACTTGCATGATCACCTCCGGGCACAGAGCCGACGAGCTGCCGGTGGGGTTCAAGCGGCATCTGCGGGTGGAGGCGATCGCAGGGGACGCGGTCTACCTGCTGTCGGAGCGGGGCACGACCGCCCTGCAGGGGCGTGAGGTCCAGGAGCTCGCGGCCCTGCTGGACGGCACCCGCACCCTGACCGGCGTCCTTGAGGAGGCGGCGCGGTCGCTGCCGTCGGACACCGCCGCCCGGATGATCGCGGAACTGGCCCGCGCCGACCTGATCGGCTACCACGATCCGGCCGTGGACGCCGGGGCGGAGGGGTACTGGGAACTCTCCGGTCTGCGCGGGGGCAGCGCCGCCGCGTCGCTCCAGACGACCCCGGTGGAGGTGATCGCGCTCGGCCGGATCGACGCCTCGGCGGCCCGGGCGGAGTGCGCGGCGGCCGGGCTGCGCACGGTCGAGCCGGAGGATCCGGAGGATTCCGAGGATCCGGCGCGGCAGGAGGATCCGGAGTGGCCGGCCGGCCGCGCCGGCACGGCGGCGGCGTTCTCGCTCGTGCTGTGCGACGACTACCTCGATCCGCGCCTGGCGGCGGTCGACGCCCGCCACCGGGCCGCCGGCCGGGCCTGGCTGCTCGCCAAGCCGTGCGGCGCGGAGACCTGGGTGGGGCCGGTGTTCGGGGACCCGAACGGGGCCTGCTGGGAGTGTCTGGCCCACCGGCTGCGCGGCCACCGGACCTCGATGGCGCCCGTCCTGCACGCGCTCGGCCTGTCGGGCACGGTGCCGGTGCCGGAGGCGTCGCTCGCGACCGTACGGGCCATGGGCCTGCACACCGCCGTCCTGGAGGCCGAGAAGTGGGTGGCCGGGCTGCGGTACGAGGGCCAGCGCGCGATCTGCGTCCTGGACACCCGCACGCTGCGGACCCGGCAGCATCCGGTCGCCCGGCGCCCCCAGTGCGGGGCCTGCGGGGACCCGGGGCTCGTGGCGGAGACGGTACGGCGTCCCTTCACCGTACGGTCGAGTCCCCGGACGCACGTCGTCGGCGGCAACCACCGGGCGCACAGCGCCGAGACGGTGCTGGCGCGCTACCGCCACCTGGCCGACCCAGTGACCGGGATCGTCGCCGAGCTGCGGCCCGCGGCCGACTGTCCCGAGGGGCTGCACCGGTACGTCGCCGGGCGCAATCTGGCGCTGGGCGACACCCATTCGCTGGCCGGGCTGCGCGGCGGGCTGCGTAGTCAGAGCGGCGGGAAGGGGACCACGCCGCAGGAGGCCGAGGTAGGCGCGCTGTGCGAGGCGCTGGAACGTTACTGCGGGACCCGGCAGGGCGACGAGCCGGTGGTCCGCGACACCCTCACCGGTCTCGGCGCCGCCGCGCTGCACCCCAACGCCTGTCAGCTCTTCGCCGACCGGCAGTTCCGGGAGCGCGAGGCATGGAACAACCGACACGCACGGCACGCCGGCTTCCAGCACGTACCCCCGCCGTTCGATCCGGCGGCGCCCGCCGAGTGGACGCCGGTGTGGTCGCTCACCCAGGGCACCCACCGCTATCTGCCCACCTCGATGCTGTACTTCGGCGCCGGGCCCGGGGGCGTGCCCACGGCACCCTGGGCGGACTCCAACGGCAACGCGGCCGGCAGCAGTCCGGAGGACGCCGTCCTGCAGGGCCTCCTGGAGCTGGTGGAGCGGGACGCGGTCGCGCTGTGGTGGTACAACCGCACCCGCCAGCCGGCGGTGGACCTCGACGCGTTCGACGAACCGTGGCTCGCCCGGGCCCGGCGGGCGTACGCGGAGGCGGGCCGGGAGCTGTGGGTGCTCGACCTGACCGCGGACTTCGGCATCCCCGTGATGGCCGCGCTGTCCCGCCGTACCCGAGGAGGGCCCGAGGCCGTCTCGTTCGGCTTCGGCGCGCACTTCGATCCGCGCCTCGCGCTGCGCCGGGCGGTGACGGAGCTGGCCCAATTACTGCCCCCGAAAAGCGACTCCTCCGCAATCCGCGCGATGGATCGTGCTCTCCTCGATTGGTGGCATACGGGAACCATCGAGAATCAGCCATACCTCTGTCCTGATCCGGCTGAGTCGCCGCGCATTCCGGACCACTGGACATATACCCCCCGGGGGAATCTCCGGGACGACATCGAAGCGGCGCACGCGCTCGTGCGCGCCCACGGAATGGACCTGCTCGTCCTCGACCAGACTCGGCCCGACGTGGGACTTCCCGTGGTGAAAGTGATCGTTCCGGGAATGCGGCACTTCTGGGCCCGATTCGCCCCGGGCCGGCTCTACGACACACCGGTACGACTCGGGCGGCGCACCCGCCCGGCCCGGTACGAAGAACTCAACCCGATACCGCTCTTCATCTGAAATCGGCCGCCGAAGACAAGCAGTGGCTGCGCCCAACCGAACGGCATAGCATGCGGTTCGCCACTACTGTCCCGGCCAAGGAGAGGCAATGCCGACGAGGCGTGATGGCATGCAAGAGCCTTCGGGGCCGGGCTTCTTGACGGAAGCGGCCACCCCGGACGCGCCCGCGGAAGGTGATGTTCCGCCAGGGAAGGGCGCGTCCGGAATCGCGCGGTCACCGCGGTCCCAGCCGCCGGCCCCGTTACTGGCCCGGACCGTCATCCTGGTCGCCCTGTCCTGCTACGCCGCCATGACCATCCTCAACGTGGTCAGGGTCGAGCAGCCCGCTCGGCAACTCGCCGTCTGCGTCGGCCTGGTGATCGCGGTGTTCGGGGTGCAGGTGGCCGTCTCCTCCGGCGGCTCCCGGCGCTGGTCGACCGGAACGAAGGCGGCCGTACTGCTCCTCCAGGCGGCGCTCACCCTCGCCCCGCTCCTGCTGTTCAGCACCAACTGGGGCAGCATGCTGGGGCCGTTCGCCGCCTCACTGCTGCTCATCCTGCCCGCACGCTACGGCTGGCCGGGCTACGGGCTGCTGGTCGTCTTCATCGCGGTGTACAACCTGCTGGCCGGCGCGACGGCCGACCTGGTCGTCTACTTCACCATCTCCACCATCCTGACCGGCCTCGTCATCTACGGCCTCACCCGGCTGACCGACCTGGTGCACCAGGTGCACGCGGCACGCGAGGAACTGGCGCGCATGGCCGTGACGCAGGAGCGGCTGCGCTTCGCCCGCGATCTGCACGACCTGCTCGGCTACAGCCTGTCCGCCGTCACCCTCAAGGGGGAACTGGTCCAGCGGCTGATCGACACCCGCCCGGACAAGGCCCGGGAGCAGACCGCCGACCTGCTCCAGGTGGCGCGCCAGGCGCTGGCCGACGTACGGCTGGTGTCCCGGGGGTACCGCGACATGTCGCTGTCCGAGGAGGCCGAGTCGGCCGAGTCGGTCCTCGCCGCGGCCGACGTCCGCGCCGAGGTCGACGTGACCTGCGGCAGGCTGCACCCGGTCGTGGACACCGTGCTCGCCACCGCCCTGCGGGAAGGAGTCACCAACATCCTGCGGCACAGCCGCGTGCGGTTCTGCTCCATCAAGGCGGAGTCGGACGGCGAGACCGCCCGTCTCCTGCTGACGAACGACCGGCCGCACGAGCAGCGGGACGTGCTCTCGGTGCGGACCGGTGGCAGCGGGCTGGACAATCTGAGGACCCGCTTCGCCGCGATAGGGGGCGGGGTGCGGGCGGGGCTCGGGGTGGACGGCCGGTACCGGCTGGAAGTCTGGGCACCGGTCAGACCGCACAGCAACGACGGTGAGTCACGAGGGTTCGACTCCGCGGGCTCGGAGAGAACCGCCGTGGCCTAGACAGGCCCGAGGCGAGGGCCTGGGGCCATGAGTAACGGGGGGAACGACGATGTTGTCCGTGAGGATTCTCCTCGCCGAGGACGTCCACATGATCCGGGGCGCGCTGGTGGCCCTGTTGCAGCTCGAACCCGATCTGCACGTGGTGACGACGGTGGACCGGGGCGACACGATCGTGAAGGCCGCCCTGGAGTCCCAGCCCGACGTGGCGATCATCGACATCGATCTGCCGGGCATCGACGGACTCACCGCGGCGGCCGAGCTGCACAAGCAACTGCCCAGCTGCCGCACGCTGATCCTGACGAGCCTCGGCCGGCCCGGCACCCTGCGGCGCGCCCTGTCCGCGCGGGTGTCGGGCTTCCTGCTCAAGGACTCGCCGCCCGACCAACTCGCCCTCGCGGTCCGGTCGGTGGCCGCCGGGCGCCGGGTGGTGGACCCCCAACTCGCGCTGACGGCCTGGGATCTGCCCGACAATCCCCTGTCGCCCCGCGAGCTGGAGGTGCTGCGGCTCGCCGCCCGGGGCGCCGACGCGGCCGAGATCGCCGGCTGCCTCTATCTCTCCAAGGGCACGGTCCGCAACTACCTCACCGCGATCGTCGGCAAGCTCGGCGCCCGCAACCGGATCGACGCGATACGCATAGCCGAGGAGGCCGGCTGGCTGCCGTGACGGCCACGCCCGCCGAGGACCCCTCTCACGCCGCTCCCGGCCCCGGCCGGGGCATCCCGAAGGCGCCGGGCGCGCCGAGGAGGGTGTCGAGCAGGCCGTCGTCCAGGGTGGTGCCGACCGACAGATCGGTGACCTCCCCGAAGCCGGTGTCGCAGACGGCCACGCTGACGACGTAGCGCTCGCCGACCGGGAAGGTGCCGAAGTGCCACTCGCCCCCGGGCACCGGCGAGCCGTCCGGCCGTACGAGCCGGATCTCCCCGTCACCGCCGCCGGCCGGGCCCTCGGCCTCGCCCGCGTCGTCGATGGAGAAGCCGAAGCCGGTGAACCGGAACTTCAGCCCCTGCCCGAGCGCCTTGCTGTACGCCTCCTTGAGGGTCCACAGCCGCACCATCAGGTCGTTGCGCCGTTCCTCGCCCGCCGCGTCGAGCCGTTCCCTCTCGTACGGCGTGCACGCCTGCGCCTCGGAGCCGGTACGGGCCAGCTGCCGGTCGGCCCGCTCCACGTCGACGCCGATCCGGCCCTGCCGGGTGATGCCGACGACCATCATCTCCTCGGTGTGGCTGAGGCTGATGTCGATCTGGTCGCAGCCGCGCACATACGGCCGGCCGCCCGGCAGGTACGACAGGTCCACCAGGTCCGGGGCCGTCCCGAGGACCGCGGCGGCGGCGTGCCGCAGCAGCAGCCGGGAGGCGACGAACCGCCGCCGCATCCGGTCCTGCGGCAACTGCTCGTACCGCCGCCAGTCCCGGCCGAGCCGGCGCCGCAGCTCCGCCTCGCTGTCGTCCTGCGGCAGCCAGGACGGCATCGGCGCGTACATCAAGGTGCTTCCGGTGCGGTCCAGTTGGTCGCACACCCGGTCCCAGGGGCCGGCCGGGCCGGCGACGGGCAGCAGCGGCCCGATCCGTCCGGTCATCTCACGCCCCCGACAGGGCGGCGGTCAGCGGGCCGGCGTCCAGGGCGGAGATCACCCCGGCCAGGTCCACGGCGTCACTGCCCGGCCCCTGGCAGACCGGCAGCACCACCGGTCCGCGCGGGCCGCCGCCGAGGCGCCGCAGATACGGGGTGAGCACGGCCCGCGGCCCGACCTCCACGACGTGCGTGGGCGCCTGCTGGCCGAGCATGCTCCGGGCCGCGTCGGCGAACCGGACCGGGGCGGTGATCTGCTCGCTCCAGTACGGGGCGTACAGCGGCTCGGTCGCGAGCCGGCCGTACACGGTCGAGTAGAACGGCAGCCGGGCCGCCGCGCCGGGCACCGCGCGCAACGCCCCCTCGAAGGGCGGCACCACGGGCCGCATCAGCGGGGAGTGGAACGCGTGCGACACCGCCAGGTACCGGCAGCGCACCCCGTCCGCGGCGAGCCGGGTCTCGACCCGCTCCAGGGCGGCGCGGTCGCCGGAGAGCACGATCGACCGGGCGGCGTTGATGGCGCTGATGCCGACGGCCGGTTCGGCGGCGATCAGGTCGGCCGCCTCGTACGGGGTGATGCAGACGGCCATCATGGCGCCGCCCTGCGGCAGCCGCTGCATGAGGGCGCCGCGCATCGACACGAGCCGGGCGGCGTCGGGCAGGGTGAGCGCGCCCGCGATGGTCGCGGCGGCGAACTCCCCGATGCCGTGGCCGAGTACGGCCACCGGCCGGACGCCCGCCTCCTGGAGGGTGCGGGCCAGGGCGTAGCCGACGGCGAACAGGGCGGGCTGGGTGAGCGAGGTCCGGTGGACCCGCGGGTCCTTGTTCACGATGAGCTCGACCATGGACTGCCGGGTGTACGGCAGGAGGGCGGTGTCGGCCTCCTCCAGGAAGTTCCGGTAGCCGGTGGAGTGCAGGTAGAGGCCGCCGGTCATGCCGGGGTGCTGGGAGCCCTGTCCGGTGAAGACGAAGGCGGCCCGGATCTGGCCGCCGCGCCCGCGCGCGTCCCGCATCGCCAGGAAGTCGGCGAGGCCGCGCACGGTGGGGTACGCGCGGATGTCGTCGGGCTCGACCTGGACGCCGAACTCCTCGGCGATGTCGCCGCACAGGCAGAGCGCGGCCACGGAGTCGAGCCCCTGCTCCTCCAGCGGCACGGCGTCCCCCATCGGGTCTCCGACGTTCCGGGCGACCCAGTCGCGCAGCCATTCCCGGTGGGCGACGGCGAAGTCGTCCTCGTGGTTCGGGGGTTGCTCCTGCATGGTGTGGTTCCTCTCGGGCTCTGGTCGGCAGGCCGTGGGGGCGGCTGCCGCGGGGGCGGTCGATACGGCGCGAGCCGGTGGGGGGTGGCCGCTGGGGGTGCGGCGGGGCGGCGGGCGGGACTCCGTCGGGCCGAGGCCGGCCTGGGCGGCTGGAGCGGCCTAGGCGAGCGGGGAGCCGTAGAGGTCGAAGCTGCGGCGGGTGTGGAGGCGGGCGACCGTCTCGTCGAGGACCCGGCGCTCGCAGGCGCCGGGGCGGTCCGGCAGGGGGAGGCCGAGCCGCCGGGCGAGGCGGTAGAGGACGGCGGTGATCCAGGACGGGTCGGCCAGGAAGGCGTCGACGCGGCCGGCGGGGGCCGCCTGCTGTTCGCGCCAGACGCCGAGGCAGGCGGCCGCGGCAAGGACCAGGGTGTAGCGGTCGGCGAGGCCGAAGCTGTGCGGGCTGGCGAGTGCCGACCGGTCGCCCAGCGGGACGGCCTCGAACGCCTTCTTCAGGTCGGCGAGTTCACTGGTGAGGCAGCGGGCGAGGAAGCGCAGCGCGTGCCCGGCCGCGCCGCCCGGCCCGGGAGCGTCCGCCGACTCCAGCCGGTCGGTGAGGGCGACCAGGGTCGCGGCGAGCGGGTCGCCGTCGCCGAGCAGGACGGGCTGGGACAGGTCGAGCGGCGGCAGGGCCTCGTGCGGCCGGAACAGTCCGGCCGGCGGCTGCGGGTCGGCGAACCAGGCGTAGCGGGCGAAGTACGGCAGCTGCGGCAGGATGCTGACCTGGCGGCCGGCGCTGCCCGCGTGCCCGAGCGAGGTGACCGGCAGGTCCCGCCGCTGCTTCTGGAACATCCCGTACGCGCCGTCCTCGGTGAAGCTCTCCTCGCCGAGGACGGCCGCCATCTCGTCCATGCTCTCGGCGACCAGCTTGGGCGCCAGATACGCGGCGGCCGCGGCGTACGCGCTCATCTGCCGGGGCAGCAGGTGCAGCGCGCGGGTGGCGACCAGGGCCAGGCAGTCGATGAGCAGCAGGTCGAGGAAGCCGCCGGTCAGGACGTCGCGGACCATCTGGACGTCGAGCGAGGAACGGCCGTCGGCCCGCGGGCGGACCGCGAACCGGGCCACGGTGCGCAGCGCGGTGTCGGCCCCGGCGAGCACGATCGACGGGATGAGCCCGCGGATGAGCAGCGAGGACCGCAGGGACAGTTCGTAGCCGTCGCCGCGCGCGCCGAGCACCGCGCTCTCGGGGACGACGCACTCGCGGATCCGCAGTCCGCCGAACTCGGCGCTGCGCATGCCGGTGGTGGTGCGGCGGGCGAGGTCCTCGACCCGGTCGGCGGGCAGTTCGTCGCGGTCCAGGAGCAGCACCGAGTGGCTGCGGCCGCGCTCCGCGCCCTCGGTGCGGGCGAAGACGACGAGGCCGGTGGCGCGGGAGGCGTTGGCGATGGCGGACTTGCTGCCGTCGAGGAGCAGGCCGCCGCCCGGGACGTCGGTGAGGGTGAACTCGTCGCGGACGAAGTCGTTTCCGTGCGCGACCTCGTGGCGGGCGACGGCGATCCGGCGGCCGTCGAGCAGCAGCCGGGCGGCCTTGCGGCGCTGGTCGAGGTCGCCGGCCGTCCACACGGGGGCGGCGGCGAAGAAGCAGTTGAGGCCGTAGCCGAAGCCGAGGGAGGCGTCGCGGCGGAAGACCGGGCGCAGGATCCGCCCGAGGACGTCCATCCGGTCCAGCCGCCCGCCCAGTTCGGCGGGCACGAACTCGGCGTTCAACTCCCGCTCGTCCAGAACCTGTTCGCCTTTGGCCGGCAGCCGGCCGGCCGCGTCGGCGGCCAGCAGGGCGTCGGCGCCGAGCGGATTGGCGGGGTCGTCGAAGGGCCCGAACGCCCGCTCCAGGGCGTCGATGCGCTCCTCCGCCGGGCTCGCGGCCTCGCACGTCTCCGGGCTCATCGCCGGCACCCCGCCGGGAGCAGCCGCTCGACGTCGGCGTCCAACCGCTGGTAGAGCGGGGTGAGTTCGCCGCGCAGGAAGAGCCGGCGCATGGCCGCGCGCTCCACCTTGCCGCTCGTGGTCCGGCGCACCGTGCCGGACCGGACGAGGACCACGCCGCCCGCCGTCACCTGGTGCTCCTCGGTGAGCCGCCGCTGGATCGCGGCGACGAGCCCGGGCAGGTCGACGTCGTACCGGCTGTGCGGCCGGACCTCCTGCACGATCACGAAGCGCTCGCGGGCCGCGGGCACCAGGAACGCGGTGGCCGACCCGAACAGGCCGCCGGCCTGCTGGACGGTGCGCTCCAGGTCCTGCGGGTAGAGGTTGCGCCCGGCGAAGACGATCACGTCCTTGAGCCGGCCGGTCACGTACAGCAGCCCGTCGGCGAGCGCCCCGAGGTCGCCGGTGCGCAGATAGCCGCTCCCGCCGTCCTCGATGCGGCAGTCGAAGGCCGCCGCGGTCTCGGCGGGGCGGGCCCAGTAGCCGGGGCCGACGCTGTCGCCGCGGACCCAGATCTCGCCGATCCGGCCGTCCGGCAGCTCCCGGCGGGTCTCCGGGTCCACGACGCGGACGTCGGCGGAGGCCGCCGGGCCGCAGTGGGCGACGACGCGGCCGGGGCCGGTGGGGGCGGTGAGCCGGCCCGCCTCCAGGGCGGCGGCGTCGACCGTACGGCCCGCGGCGGCCGGGGCGGTCCGGGTGCCCGAGACGAGCAGGGTCGCCTCGGCCAGTCCGTAGCAGGGGGCCAGGGCGCCGGGGCGCAGTCCGGCGGGCGCGAACCGGGCGGCGAAGGCCTCCAGGGTGGCGGCGTGCACGGGTTCGCCGCCGCTGACGGCGACCTCCCACCCCGACAGGTCCAGACCCGCGATCTGCGCGTCGTTGACGCGCCGCACGCACAGTTCGTACGCGAAGTCGGGGGCGCCGCTGACGGTGAGGCCGTACCGCGAGACGGTCTCCAGCCAGTGCGCCGGCCGCTTCACGAACGCGGTCGGGGTGAGCAGGACGGCGGTGCCGCCCAGCCACAGGGCGTGCAGCACCTGGCCGACCAGGCCCATGTCGTGGTGCAGCGGCAGCCAGCCGCCGAGCCGGATGCCGGGGCGGGTGCCGAGCGCGTCGGCGATGGCCCGCTGGTTGGCGAGCAGGCTGCGGTGGGTGACGATCACGCCGCGCGGGTCGCGGGTGGAGCCGGAGGTGTACTGGAGGTAGACGGCCGTGTCGGGGCCGGTGGCGAAGAGCGGCTCCTCGGTCCCGGATCCGGGACCGACGGCGCCGTCAGCTCCGGCGGCGCCGTTGACGGGCAGGCAGACCACCTCGCCGTACCCGGTGCGGGCCAGCAGCTGGGAGACCTCGGGCGCCTCGGCCACCGACGTGAGAACGCAGGCCGCGGCCGCCTCCCGGACGATGCCGGCGACCCGCTCGTCGTGGTGGCCGCGCCCGCCGGACGGCGGGGCCACGGGGACGGCGACGGCCCCCGCGTACAGGCAGGCCAGGAAGCCGGTGACGAACATCCGCCGCGACCCCGTCGCGATCAGCGTCCGGTCCCCGGGCCGTACGTGCCGGCGCAGCCGCGCCGCCACCTCACGGGCCGCCCCGTCGAGTTCCGCGTACGTGAGCGTCTCCGGCGTGAGGACCCCGCCCCGCTCGGTGAGGAGGATCAGGGCCTCCCGGTCCGGCGTGGCGGCGATCCGCGCCTGAAGGTGTTCCGTGAAGGTCTGATGTGCTCTCATGCCTCCCCCTCGCGTGTCCTGCGGCCGCCGCCCACGCGGGAGCGGCCGCGGCGGTGTGGGTCCGCGGCACGGCACGAGCACGCCCGTGAGGGCGCCCCGGCCTCGCCCGGAGACCCGTGGCGACGCCGGTTCACCGGCCCGGCCAGCCGACCGAGGTCCGCGCGCCGTCGTTCTTGACGGTCCAGGCGGCGTAGGCCGCTGCCGTCTCCTCGTCGGGTTCTCCGGCGCGGCGGGCCAGGGCAAGCAGCACGCTGGTCACCGCCGCCAGCTCGACCTCGTCGGGCCGGCCGCGGACCACGGTGATAGTCATCGGATTCGCCATGGATCCAGCGTGCGCCGGACCGCTCGAAGCGGGCTCCTGCGCGGCTGGAGGCCGTCACGGAGGGGTGGCTTCCGGGGGTACGGGGGCGGGCGGCGCGGAGCACGGGGGTACGGCGTCCGGGCGTGCGGGGTCCGGGGGTACGAGGGCCGGGGGTACGGGTCAGCTCAGGTCCCGTTCGTACGCGAGATGCCGGCCGCGGTCCACCACGAGGTCCGCCTCCTCGGCCATCCGCTCGGCGAGCGCGCGCCGCCGCCGGTCGAGCAGGGCCCGGTCGCACTCGTCGGCGTCGTACCACCACTGGAGGCCGAGATAGGTGTCGGGATAGAGCGTGGAGCGCAGCAGGTCGCTGCCGCCGAAGCCGCCGAGCCGCCCGTGGCGGTCGTCCAGCTCGGCGAACCGCCGCTCGAAGTCGTGCGGGTCGCCGTGCGGCCGGGCCCGGGTCAGCAGGATGTTCGCGGTCCCGACGAGGGCGTTCTCCTTGAGGACGCGGGCGACGCTGAGCGCCTGGTCGGCCTCGGTCTCGACCAGCGGGCCGAGCTGCCGTACGTGCTCCTGGAAGGTGTCCTCGTGGACGGTGCGCAGGAAGCCCCGGACGGTGCGCCAGTGCGCGAGGTTGACCACCACCTCGGGCTGGTCCACGAGCTGGACGGTCACCAGGAAGTCGAATTCCGGACGCGCGCGCAGGTACTGCGAGTGCGCCCGGAACTTCCGTACGAACCGATCGCCGTCTCCCTTCACACGGAAACGGTTGATCACCGTCAGGGGGGTGTCCTGACTACGAATCGCCACGTGCTTCCTCCGCGAACTGTTTGGCGTGGCGCAGGGTGGTGGAGCTGTTGGTGCCGAGGGCGTTGCGGACGAGGGTGCGGGCCTCGGCCAGGGTCGCCTCGGGGCCGAGCGCGGTGCGGACGCCCTCCGGGTCGAGGGTCACGGTGTGCCACGAGGTGGCCCGGACGGTGCCGTCGTCGAGGGACTCGATCACCCAGCGCCCGGTGTGGCCGCTCATGGCCACCGGGACCCGCAGCTGCTTGTAGACGATGACCTTGCGGTCCTCGAAGCAGACCCGGACCGAGGTGGTGTTGTGGGTGGACCCGTCGGGGCCGCGGGTGTCCATGTCCATGTGCTGGACGCCGGGCTCGTCCTCGGTGAGGTCGAGCCGGGCCACGTGCGGCAGCCGCTCGGGCCACAGGTCGGCGCGGTCGAGGAAGGCGTAGACGTCGCCGGCGGCGCCGAAGACGGTCTCGGAGTCGCTGAAGGTGAAGTGGAGTTCCTCGCGGGCGTCGCCCAGTTCGGCGGTGTTCTTCAGGGCGAGGAGCTCGGCGCGGCTGTTGCGGTCGACGGCCTGCTCGATCATCTCCTCGGCGGCCGGGTCGTCGTCCACGGCGAGGTAGTCGTGCAGCAGCGTGACCCGGGTGCGGCCGTCCTCCAGCTCCTGGATCCGCCACTCGCCGCCCATCGAGGCGACGGGCGCGGCGGTGACGACCTGGCGGAAGGTGATCGTGCGGGCGGCCGGGTCGAGGACGCGGCGCGAGGTCCAGGTGCGGACGCGTTCGCCGGCGATGGCCCAGATCCGCAGCAGCTGCTCGCCGCCCTCCGGCCCGGCCTCCTCCAGGACCTCCACGTGCACGGTGGGGCCGAACACCTGCGGCCACCCGGAGACGTCGGCCACCAGCGCGTACACGGCGGCGGGCGGCGCGGCCACGGTGACGGCGTGCTCGGTGACGTGCGGAGCGGTACGGGCGGTGGTCTCGGCGGTCTCGGACGTAGCGGTGGGTGCCACGGCGAATCTTCCCTTCGGGCGGTCCGCCTCGGGGGCGGATCTCAAGGCTGACGTGAACGGATCGAGCAGGGATCGAGCGGAGCTGGAGTGCCGGTGGAGCGGGCCGGAATCAGTCGGCCCAATCCGGTCGGTCGAGGAGGTCGAGGACGGCGCAGCCCCAGCTGTAGCCGGCGCCGACGCTGACGAGCACGCACCGGTCGCCGGGCTTCGCGCGGCCCGAGACCAGCAGATGGTCGAGGCTCGCGAACTGGTCGCCGGCGCCCAGATGGCCGACGGTCCGGGCGAACTCCCACGGGGTGCGCTCGGGTTCGATGCCGAACGGCTTGTAGTAGATGGACGTGAGGCGGCGGCGCCCGAAGTGCGGCAGCACCACCCAGTCCGCGTCGGCGAGTTCGGACCCCGCGTCGGCCAACGCCTGCTTGATGACGGTCTGCTGGCCGTGGTGGGCGCGGCTGATCGCGTACGAGATCCCCGCGCGGCCGACGAAGGCCCGCTTGGCCTCCTCGAAGTCGACGGGCATGCGGTGGCCGAACGGGGCGAGGGTGAACGGCTCGTCTCCGCGGTGCAGCGGCTCCAGCTCCGGGTCCGCGTACAGGGCGAGCGACACAAGGCGGGCGAATCCGGCGCGCCGGGACAGCAGCAGCGCGGTCGCGCCGTCGGCGTAGGGCGTGCCGGGGTCGGTGTTCCAGCGGTCGATGCCCGGCGCGCAGAACCGGTCGGCGGTGGTGAGCAGGGCGTCGCCGTGCCCGTGGCCCGCGGTCAGGTAGGCGGTGGCGAGGTCGAGGGCGGTGAGGCCGCCGTTGGACATCTGCCGGATCTCGACGGCCTGGCAGGTGTTGCCGAGGGCCTCGCGCTGGATGTACGAGGCCACCGGCCACAGGTCCTGGCCCTGGTGGTACGTGTCGGCGTGCAGCAGCAGGTCGACGTCGCCGCCGTGCAGGCCGGCCCGGGCGAGCACGGTCCGGGCGGCGGCCGCGGCCATCTCGGCGGCCGACTCGTCGGGCGAGTACGCGACCGACTCCATGCCGGTGGCGGTCGCCACCCGGGACGGGAAGGCGCCCGAGGCGACGGCGTCGGCGACGGTGAGGCGGGCGGGGAGCCGGGTGGAGGTTCCCCGTATGTAGACGTCTTCGAGACGCACGGTCACTCCAAGGAACGGATACGGGCGGGTGGTTCGGGTCTCATCGGGCCGTCGGGCCCTCGGTCCGGCCCCGTGGGCCGGTGGTCAGCCGGTGACGGCGGCCGCGGCGGGCGCCGGGGTCTCCGGGGCCGGTGCCGGCGCCGTCGGGCGGTCGAGCAGGACGTAGTGGACGGCGTCGAGCAGCGCGCGCCAGCTCGCCGTGACCGTGTTGCCGTCCACGCCGACCGTGCGCCAGGCGCGCTCGCCGTCCCGGAAGGAGGTGAGGACGCGGGCCGTGGCGCCGCTGCCGGTCTCGCCGCTCAGCACCCGCACCCGGTAGTCGGTGAGTTCGAGCCGGGCGAGCGCCGGGAAGCAGGGGTCGAGGGCGCTGTGCAGCGCGGTGTCGAGGGCGTTGACGGGGCCGTTGCCGTAGCCGGTGGCGGTGAGCCGCCGTCCGTCGGCGACGAGCCGGACGGTGGCCTCGGTGCGGACCTCGGCGCCCCGCGGCGCGAGCACGCGCACGGACCAGGACTCGACCTCGAAGGGCGCGGGCGGCGGACCGCCGGCCAGCTCCTCGCGCAGCAGCAGCTCGAAGGAGGCGTCGGCGGACTCGAAACTGTAGCCGTCGTTCTCCAGCTGCTTCACCCGCCGGGCGGCGCGGGCCACTTCGTCGGAGCCGGCCGCCACCTCGTACCCCAGCTCGCGGGCCTTCAGCTCGATCGAGGAGCGGCCGCCGAGGTCGGAGACGAGGGTGCGCATGGCGCTGCCGACCAGGGCCGGGTCGGTGTGCTGGTAGAGGTTGGGGTCGACGCGCAGCGCGGAGGCGTGCAGGCCGGCCTTGTGGGTGAAGGCCGAGGAGCCGACGTACGGGGCGGCGGCGCGCGGCGGGACCTGGGTCACCTCGGCGATGGCACGGCCGGTGGGGGCGAGGTCGCGCAGCTTCTCCAGCGGGACGACCTCGCGGCCGCGCTTGAGGACGAGGTTGGCGATGACCGTGAACAGGTTGGCGTTGCCGCAGCGTTCGCCGTAGCCGTGCGCGGTGCCCTGGGCGTGGACGGCGCCCGCGTCGATGGCGGACATGGTGTTCGCGACGGCGCAGCCGGTGTCGTCGTGGCAGTGGATGCCGAGCGGCACGCCGGTCAGGGCGCGGGTCTCGGCCACGATCGACGCCACCTCGTCGGGCAGCGAGCCGCCGTTGGTGTCGCACAGGACGACGGTCTCGGCGCCGGCCTCGGCCGCGGTGCGGACGACGGCGAGGGCGTACTCGCGGTTGAGCTGGTAGCCGTCGAAGTAGTGCTCGGCGTCGACGAAGACCCGCCGGCCCGCGTACACCAGATAGCGGACCGTACCGTCGATCATGGCGAGGTTCTCGGCGAGCGTGGTGCGCAGCGCGTGCCGGACGTGCCCGGTGTGGCTCTTGGCCACCAGGGTCACGACCGGGGTCTCCGCTTCGAGCAGGGCCCGCACCTGGGGGTCGAGCGCGGCGGCGACGCCGGGCCGGCGGGTGGCGCCGAAGGCGGCCAACACGGCATGCCGGAGGTCGAGTTCGCCGGTGGCGGCGCGGCGGAAGAACTCGGTGTCGCGGGGCACGGCGCCGGGCCAGCCGCCCTCGATGAAGCCGACGCCGAGGGCGTCGATGCGGCGCGCGACGGCGAGCTTGTCCTCGACCGTCAGGAGCATGCCCTCCTGCTGGGTGCCGTCGCGCAAGGTCGTGTCGTAGAGCTGGAAGCCGTGCTCGGCCATCGGCCCTCCCTGGGTCCTGTGTCGCGCCGACGGTGCCCGGCGACTCGCGGTTGCTTGTCGGTCCCACGGTCCGGCGGCGGGCCGGAGAACCCCTTGAGCGGCGATGGATCCGGGAGCGTCCCGGGCGGCCCCGGACGGCCCCGGACGCGCGAACGCGGCGGGACCGGACGGCGCTGCCGTCGAGTCCCGCCGCGGGTGCGGAGGGTGGCCGGGTCAGGACACCCGCGCGGCCGGGGCCGTGCCGGCGTCCTCGGCCGGGGAGGCGTCCTCCTCCTCGGGGGCCTCCAGGCGCATCTGCCGCGGGATCGCGAGCATCAGCAGGAAGGCCACGACGACGACTCCGCCGAACACCCACAGGGTGGTCTGCAGGCTGCGCGCGAAGGAGGTGCCGGTGGCGTCCTTGGCGTACGTGGCGAGGACCGGGGCCGCCTTCTCGCTCCGCAGCGCGGGCGCGGCGCAGCTCGCCGGGACGGCGCTCGGGTCCTTCTCCTGCACCCGGTCCACGGCGCACTGCCGGTAGGCGGTGACGGTGGCGTCCACCTCGCCCGGGGTCAGCTGGGCACTGGCCACCAGGTCCTTGCGGAGCTGGGCGGACTGGTCGTCGATCGCGGTGCCGGTGTTGCCGGCGAGGCCCGCGAAGAAGACGACGCTGACCAGGGCGCCGCCGATGGCGAAGCCGAGCTGGCCGTTGGTGTGGACGACGCCGGAGGCGGAGCCCGCGTCCTTCACCGGCACCTCGGAGATCACGATCTGCGGCAGCGGGGCCGCGATCAGACCGAAGCCGAGGCCGACGAGCAGCATCGGGACGACGAGGTTCCAGGACGAGATGCCGCTGCCGTAGTGGCCCGCGGCCCACAGGAAGGTCAGCGCGCCGGCGATCGTGACGCCCGCGCCGGCCTGGAGGACCTTGCGGCCGAACTTCGGGACCAGGACGACCATCGCCATCGACGAGGTCAGGAAGGCGCCGATGCAGAACGGGAGGCTGGTGAGGCCCGCCCGCATCGGCGACCAGCCGAGACCCACCTGCATGTAGATGGTCCAGCCGATGTTGAACATGCCGATGCCGATGTAGAAGGCCAGGTTGACGCCGAGGCCGGAGGAGAAGCTGCGGATCCTGAACAGCGCCAGCTCGATGAGCGGGGAGCCGTCCAGGGCGATCTTGCGCTTCTGCCACAGCACGAAGCCGGCGAGGACCGGGATCGACAGCGCCATCGACACGAAGCCCCAGACCGGCCAGCCGAGCTCGCGGCCCTGGAGCAGCGGGAAGATCAGCATCAGCAGACCGACGGTGGCCAGGGCGACGCCCCGGACGTCGAGCTTGAGGGCGTGCGGCGCCTTGGACTCGCGGATCACGCGCGGGGCGTAGATCAGGCCGAGGATGCCGACCGGGATGTTGATGAGGAAGATCAGCCGCCAGTCGAGGCCGAACAGGTCCCACTCGGCCAGCGGGCCGCCCGCGCCCATGCCGACGGCCGCGGCGATGCCCGAGACACCGCCGTACATCGCGAAGGCGCCGGCCCGCTCCTTGGCGGAGAAGGTGACGTGGATGATGGCGAGGATCTGCGGCACCATGATGCCCGCGAAGGCGCCCTGGACCATCCGGGAGGCCACCAACTGCCAGGGCTCCTGGGCCAGTCCGGCACCGAGCGAGGCCAGCGTGAAGCCGGCGACGCCGATCAGGAACACCTTCTTGCGGCCGTGGATGTCGCCGAGGCGTCCGCCGAGGATCAGCATGAGGGCGAAGCTGAGCTGGTAGCCCACCAGCACCCACTGGATGACCGAGTAGCCGCCGCCGATCCCGTGCTGGATGGCCGGGGCCGCCACGTTCGCGATGGTCCCGTCCAGCATGTCCATGAAGGCGGCGACCAGCAGCACCAGGAGGGCCATCCACCGCTTCGGGTCGGGTGCCGCGCCCGTCGGCGTGTCCGCTCCGGTCTGCGTGTCCTTGCCGGTCGGGGTGTCCGCGGCCCTCTCGTCCCTGGTCACCTCCGTCTCGACGGGCGGAGCCTGCTCGGAGGAAATAGCCATGGTGTACCTCTCAGATCTTGGGTGGGGGGTGGCAGTACCCGGGGGCCGCGCACGCGGCCGTACGGTCCCCGGGTCAGGGGCTGATCAGCGTGCCCGCGGCCGGTGGAGTCCGGCTGGACCCCGGCTGAAGCGCGGGGCGACCGCGGCGGGGCCGCTGTCGCGGGCCCGGTGATGCGGGTGAGCGGCGGCTTCCGCGACGCTCAGCACCGGGGTCACGCACGCTTCGGTGTCCTCGAAGAGCCGCGCCCAGTGGTCCCGGTCCCGCGCGGCGAAGCGGTCCTCGAACTCCCGCCGTATCGCTGTCCAGTTGGCGGAGTCGGCCCGGTCGGGGAGCAGCCCCTCGCCGTCGAGTCCGAGACCGCGGACAAGGGCCGCGTAGAACCGCTCCTCCAGCGCGCCGACCGCCACGTAGCCGCCGTCGGCACACGCGTAGCAGGTGTAGAACGGCGCGCCGCCGTCCAGCAGGTTCGCGCCCCGCTCGGGCCGCCACTGACCGGCCGCGGACATCCCGACGAGCATGCCGAGCAGCGCGCCGACCCCGTCCACGATCGCCGCGTCGACGACCTGGCCGAGACCGGTGCGCTGCCGCTCGTACAGGGCCGCGAGCACGCCGGCGACCAGGAACATCGAGCCGCCGGCGAAGTCGCCCAGGAAGTTCACGGGCGGGACCGGGGGCCCGCCCGGCTCGCCTATCGCGTCCAACGCCCCCGTGAGCGCGAGGTAGTTGATGTCGTGGCCGGGAACCTGGGCCAGCGGCCCGTCCTGCCCCCAGCCGGTCATCCGCGCGTACACGAGGCGCGGGTTGCGCTCCCGGCACGCGTCGGGGCCGAGACCGAGACGCTCCGCCACCCCCGGGCGGAAGCCCTCGACCAGGATGTCGGCGTCCGCCACGAGGTCCAGGACCTCGGCGACGCCGGCCGGGTCCTTCAGGTCCAGGGCCCGGGCGCGCCGGCCGCGGTCCAGTACCTGATGCCACTCCTCGAACGACCTGCGGCCGTCGGCCCGGTCGATCCGGGTCACCTCGGCCCCGAGGTCGGCCAGCATCATGCAGGCGAAGGGGCCGGGACCGATCGCCGCCAGTTCGACCACCTTCAGCCCGGCCAGCGGACCGACACCGGTGCCGGTGCCGGTGCCGGTGGCACGTTCCTCAGTCGATGCGATGCCCATTGAGCGAGCGTAAAAAGCGCCGGTGGAGGCCCACTTGAGCCGTGGTGGAGTCCCGGCGGGGCCGTACGCGAGCCGGCTTGGAGCCGCGCTCGGAGCCGGCTTGATGCCGCCTCGGAGCGGCCTTGAAGCCGCCTCGGAGCTGCCCGTACGCCGTCCACCGACCCGTCCCGGGACCGGCCCGGCTCCAGCGGGGTGCGAGGCCGCGCTGGCACCGTCCGGCGGGACGTTCGTGCCGACCGATTCGCCCCGAGGAAGGAATCACCGTGACAACCAGCGCAACGGATCCGGGCACCGCCGAGGTGGAGACCGGCACGTTCCCGTATCAGCGGCAGTGCCCGTTCACCCCGCCCAAGGAATACGCGGAGATGGTCGAGAAGGACGTCTCCCAGGTCACGCTCACCGGCTCGGGACTGCGGATCTGGACGATCACCGGCTACGAGACCATCCGGCAGCTGCTCACCGACCCGCGGGTCAGCGCGTCGCGCAAGCACGCGAACTTCCCCTTCTACTTCATCGCCCCGCCGGAGTACCGCACCGAGACCTCCTTCATCGGCTACGACGGCCAGGCGCACAGCGACACCCGCCGCAAGGCCGCGCTGACCTTCACGGCCCGCCAGGTCCGCCGGCTGCGGCCGCGGATCGAGGAGATCGTCGACCACCACCTCGACCGGCTGCTCGCCATGTCGCCGACGCCGTACGTCGACTTCCACCACGCGTTCTCGCTGCCCGTGCCGATGACCGTGATCTGCGAACTCCTCGGCATCCCGCAGGACCGGCAGGAGTTCTTCATCAAGCACGGCACGGCGCTGCTCGGCGGCCACAGCTCGACGGAGGAGCGGCAGGCCGCGATCGTCGAGGTCAACGCGTACGTCAACGAGCTGATCCAGCTGAAGAAGGCCGAGCCGGGCGACGACCTGCTCAGCCGGGCGATGGCCGACTACGAGGCGTCCGGCGAGGAGTACACCGACCGCGACCTGTTCAACATGGTCCGGCTGCTGATGAACGGCGGCCACGAGACCACCGCCAGCCAGCTCTCCCTCGGCACCGCCTGCCTCCTGGAGAACCCGGACCAGCTCGCGCTGCTGCTCGCCGACCCGTCGCTGGTCAAGCCGGCCGTCGAGGAGCTGGTGCGGTTCGCGACGATCGGCGACACCGCCGTCCCGCGCGTCGCCCTGGAGGACATCGAGATCGGCGGCCAGACCATCCGCGAGGGCGACGGCATCCTCTGCCTCGGCCTCGCCGCCAACCGCGACCCCGAGGTCTTCCCCGAGCCGGAGAAGCTCGACATCACCCGCGGCAGCCGCAAGCACCTCGGCTTCGGGCACGGCGTGCACCACTGCATCGGCGCGGACCTCGCCCGGCTGGAGATGGAGATCGTCTGGAGCAGGCTGTTCCAGCGCATCCCGACCCTCCGGCTCGCCAAGCCCTTCCTCGACATCCCCCGCAAGGAGGGCGCGGTGATCTACGGGCTGTGGGAGCTGCCGGTCACCTGGTGAGCGAGCGGTCCGGCCGGTTCGACCGGCGTTCGAGCCGCCGTCCGTAGCCTTCGCCTCCCACGGCACCAAGCCACCGCGGCCCCCACCATCCCCGCAGTCGCAGTCGAGTCGCAGCCACCGTCGAAGTCGCAGTCGAAGTCGCAGTCGACATCGCAGTCGAAGTCCAGGAGGAAGACGTATGAGCACGGCCCTCACACCCTTCCGGGTCGGGTTCCCCGAGGAGGACCTCGCCGATCTGCGCGACCGGCTGGCCCGGACCCGCTGGCCCGAGAAGGAGACCGTCGGCGACTGGTCGCAGGGCGTGCCGCTCGGCTACCTCCAGGAGCTGGCCGCGTACTGGCGCGACACGTACGACTGGCGGGCGGCCGAGGCGCGGCTGAACGCGCTCCCCCAGTTCCGTACGGAGATCGACGGCCTCGGGATCCACTTCCTGCACGTCCGCTCGCCGCACGCCGGCGCCACGCCGCTGCTGCTGAGCCACGGCTGGCCCGGATCGGTCCTGGAGTTCCTCGACCTCATCGGCCCGCTGACCGACCCCGAGGACCCGGCCGACGCCTTCCACGTCGTCTGCCCGTCGCTGCCCGGCTTCGCCTTCAGCGACAAGCCGGCCGAGGCCGGCTGGACCGTGGAGCGCACCGCCGCCGCCTGGGACACGCTGATGCGGCGCCTCGGGTACGAGCGGTACGCGGCGCACGGCACCGACTGGGGCTCGTTCCTGACCGGCATCCTCGGCGAGACGGTGCCGGACCATCTGCTCGGCGTCCATCTGGCGATGCCGTTCGCGATGCCGCCGCAGGGCGACGTCCCGGTGGAGCTGGACGCCCGTGACCTGGCCGGGCTCGCCGCGCTCAAGGACTTCCAGGCGAACGAGGGCGCGTACTCGGTGCTCCAGGCCACCCGCCCGCAGACCCTCGGCTACGGCCTGGCCGACTCCCCGGTGGGCCAGCTCGCGTGGATGATCGAGAAGTACTGGGCGTGGAGCGACCACGACGGCGACGCCGAGAAGGTCCTCGACCGCGACCGGCTGCTCGACGTGGTGACCCTCGCCTGGCTGGCCGGCACCGGCGCCTCCTCGGCCCGGATCTACTGGGAGAGCCACAACAAGATGGCCCTCGGGCCGGTCGGCGTGCCGACCGCCTGCTCGGTGTTCCCCAAGGACGCCCGGATGCCGCGCCCCTGGTGCGAGCACCGCTTCACCGATCTGCGCCGCTGGACCGACCACGAGCGCGGCGGACACTTCCCGGCCCTGGAGCAGCCGGACCTCCTCGTCGACGAACTCCGCTCCTTCTTCCGCCCGTTGACCTGAACCCGAGTCTGGAGGCTGTGCCATGACCGCCGGTACGACCGGTACGTCCGGGGCCAGCGCAGAGCTGCCCGAGCTGTCAGAGCTGTCAGAGCTGTCAGAGCTGTCAGAGATACCCGAATTCCCCTTCCCGGGTACGAGTTACCGGGGCCCCGACCCGCTCTTCACCCGTCTCCGGGCGGAGCGGCCCGTCGTACGCGTCCGGTGGACCGGGGGCGGCCACGCCTGGCTGATCACGCGCCACGAGGACGTACGGCGGGTGCTCGACGACACCCGGTTCAGCCGGGCGGCCTCGTACGCGCCCGAAGCACCCACGTTCCAGGGGCTGTTCCAGGCCCCGCCCGGGATGATCGTCTCGCTCGACCCGCCGGACCACACCCGGCTGCGGCGGCTCGCCGAACAGGCCTTCTCGCGGACCCGGATCGAGGGCATGCGGCCCCGCGTACGCGAGGTGGCGGTCCGGCTGCTCGACGCCCTGGACAAGAAGGCGGCGGACGGCGGGCCGGTGGACCTCGTGGAGGGCTTCGCCGCGCCGCTCGCCATGGCGGTCATCTGCGAGCTGCTCGGCGTGCCGGAGCAGGACCGCGATCAATTCCTGGTCTGGGTCCGGCAGTTCGCCGACGTGTCCGGCCCGGAGGAGCTGGCCGTCGAGGGCCGGGAGAAGCTCGGCGCGTACATCGCGGGGCTGGTCGGCGGCAAGATGGCCGCCCCCGCCGACGACGTGCTCTCCGACCTGATCGCCGCCCGCGACGGCGAGGACCGGCTGAGCTTCGAGGAGCTGGTGGGCCTCGGCTACACCCTGCTCGGCGGCGGCTTCGACTCGGCGGCGGGCCAGATCTCCAACTTCACCCTGACGCTGCTCGCGCATCACCCCGAGGTCTGGCGGCGGCTCGGCGAGCACCCCGAGGACGTGCCGCGGGCCGTCGAGGAGCTGCTGCGGACGGTGAACCTGACGGGCAACGACACCTCCGGCATGCCGCGTATCGCCACCGAGGACGTGACCGTCGCCGGCGTGACCATCCCCGCCGGGGACGCCGTCTTCCTGGCCTTCGCCTCCGCCAACCGCGACGCGTCGGTCTTCCCCGACCCGGAGACGGCGGACTTCGACCGCGCGGACAACCCGCACCTCGCCTTCGGCCACGGCATCCACCACTGCCTGGGCGCGCCGCTGGCGCGGGTCGAGCTGGCCGTGGCCCTGGAGGAGCTGACCGCCCGCTACCCCGACGCCCGGCCGGCGGTCCCCGAGCCCGAGCTGCTGTGGCGGGTCGGCGACGTCAACCACAACCTCGTAAGCCTCCCCGTTCATCTGCGAAGGAGCACGTCATGAGCAGCGGCAGAGTCGAGCTTCCGGCCGTCAGCCGGGAGGTCCGGCTGGCGTCGTACCCCGGTGACGACGTCACCCTGGACACCTTCGCGTTCGGCGAGTCGGAGCTGTCCGAGCCGGGCGAGGGACAGGTTGTCGTCCGCAACGACTGGATGACCCTCGGCTCCGTCGCCCGCGACCAGATGAACCCGGACACCAAGCTGCCGATCCCCGTCTTCCAGCCGGGCGTCGCCATGTGGGGCCGGACCGTCGGCACGGTCGTCCGCTCGAACAGCGACGCGCTCGCCGTCGGCGACCTGGTGGAGCACTTCAACGGCTGGCGCGAGTACGCCGTCGGCACGGCCCACGAGTTCTTCCGGCGCGACCGCGCGCTGCTGCCCGGCCCCGAGTACTTCCTGTCGCAGGGCCCGACGGCCTGGCACGGCATGGTCGGCACGGCGGAGGTCCGCGAGGGCGACACGGTCTTCGTGTCCGGGGCGACCAACGGCGTCGGCGCGCTGGCGGGGCAGATCGCCAGGCTGCGCGGGGCGAAGCGGGTCATCGGCAGCACGGGCTCCAAGGCGAAGATCGACTTCCTGGTCGACGAGCTCGGCTTCGACGCCGCCTTCGACTACCACGACGGCCCGGTGGCCGAACGGCTCGCGGAGCTGGCCCCGGACGGGCTCGACGTCGTCTTCGACAACGTCGGCGGCGAGCAGTTCGAGGCCGCCGTGGCGCACGCGGCCCGCGGCGCCCGCTTCGCGCTGTGCGGGGTGCTGTCCGGCCAGCACGGCGGGGGCGAGGGCGGCAGCCCGCGGCTGCCGCTGATGTCCGCGATCACCAAGGACCTGACGCTGCGCGGCTTCGCCACCCTGCACACCCCCGACCAGATCGAGGAGTGGAACGCGCGGTTCGGCGCCTGGCTCGGCGAGGACCGGATCGTCTTCCCGCACACCGTCGTCGAGGGCGGGGTCGACGCCCTGCCGCAGGCGTTCCTGGACCTGCTGGACCGCAAGTACAGCGGCACGGTCCTGGTGCGGATGAGCTGAACGCGCGGCAGGACGCGTACGCCGGTGGTGCCCCGGGTCGGAATCGTGACCCGGGGCACCACCCCTTTGTCGTTGTCCCTGTGAGTACGAAGATGTCTGTACGGAGGAAAGGAACGCGCATGGCGACTGGAGACCCGGGCGTGCTGGACCGCAGGACGCTCAACCGGAGCCTGCTGGCCCGCCAACTGCTCGTCGAACGCTCGGAGATGACCGCCTCGGCCGCGATCGGCCATCTGGTCGGCATGCAGGCCCAGGCACCCAACCCGCCCTACGTCGGGCTGTGGACCCGGCTCGCGGGCTTCCGCGTCGACGATCTGGCCGGCCTGGTCACGGCCCGCGAGGTGGTCCGGCTCGTGCTGATGCGCGGCACCATCCACCTGGTGACGGCGGAGGACTGCCTGGCCCTGCGGCCGGTGCTGCGAGGCGCCCTGGAACAGGGTCTCAAGGGCACCTTCGGCCGCAAGCTCGACGGGGTCGACACCGCGCAGGTGGCGGCGGCGGGGCGGGAGTTGGTGGAGAAGGAGACGCTCACCCTGGGCGGCCTCGGGACGCGGCTCGCCGAACGCTGGCCGGACCGCGAGCCGTTCGCCCTCGCCAACGCCGTACGCAACCTGGTGCCGCTGGTGCAGGTGCCGCCGCGCGGGCTGTGGGGCGAGAGCGGCCAGGCCGTGCACACGACCGCCGAGTCCTGGCTCGGCCGGCCGCTCGCGGCCGACGCCACGCCGGACGCCATGGTCGAGCGCTATCTGGCGGCGTTCGGCCCGGCCACCGTCAAGGACATCCAGGTCTGGTCCGGCATGACCCGGCTCGCCGACGCCGTGGGCCGGCTGCGGCCGCGGCTGCGCAGCTTCCGCGACGAGAACGGCCAGGAGCTGGTCGACCTGCTCGACGCCCCGCTGCCCGACGCGGACACGCCCGTACCGGTGCGGTTCCTGCCCGAGTTCGACAACATCCTGCTGTCGCACGCCGACCGCTCCCGCATCATCACCGAGGAGCAGCGCAAGCTGGTCTTCACCCGCAACGGCCTGATCAAGTCGACGTTCCTCGTCGACGGGTTCGTCGGCGGACTGTGGCGGATCGAGCAGCGCCGCAAGGCCGCGACCCTGGTCCTGGAGCCCTTCCGGGAGCTGCGCGCCCGCGACAAGGAGGCGCTCGCGGCCGAGGGCGAGCGGCTGCTGTCCTTCGCCGCGGCCGAGGCCACGGGGCGGGACCTCCGCTTCGACTGACGCCCGACCCTGGGCGGGGCAAGGGGAAGGGGGAGCCGCCGGTCACCGCCGGCCGCTCCCCCTCCCCCGTACACCCGCTCAGGACTCCCAGCTCGGGACCTCCAGGATCTCCAGGACCACCGTCGTCCACACGTAGCCCGCGCCCGCCGCCTGGAGGACCACCAGGTCCCCCGGCTTCGCCTCGCCGCTCGCCATCACCCGGTTCAGGCCGAGGACGGGGTCCGCGGTGCCGACCATGCCGACGCCCAGGCCCCACTCGTGCGTGGTCCGCTCGCGCTCGACCCCGAGCAGACCGTAGAGGCCGTGCGTCACGATCGACAGGGCGAGGTTCTGGTGCAGGAAGTAGCGGACGTCGGACAGTTCGGCGTCGGCGTCGGCGAGGGCCCGCGCCATGGACTTCTCGACGCTCGCCGAGATCTTCTCGATCGCGTCGTCGAACTCCATGTCCTCGGCGAGCAGGTAGTCCGACTTCCGCTTGCTGACACCGATCGTCTCCCCGCCGGCGAACGGGGTGTCCGTCCAGCCGGCGCCGCTGCGCCCCATCGGTTCGAGCGACGGGTCGCCGTGCGAGTACGTGGACCGGACGCGCGCGAAGCCGCCCCGGCCGGAGAGGACGACGGCCGCGGCGCCGTCGCCGTCGACGTTCTGCTCGTCCGAGCCCCAGCGGTCGATGTACGGCATCCGGAAGGCGTCGCCGCCGGTGACCAGGGCCGCCGTGACGTCGGGGCGGGCCGCCACGTACGAGGAGGCGACCTCGAAGGCGGCGAGCATGCCGTTGCAGCCCTGCTTGATCTCGAACGCGGGGGCCGAGCCGCCGACCGTCTCGCGCTGCACGAAGCTCGCCGGCGTCCAGAAGTCGAGCCCCTGGTGGCCGATGTAGCTGTGCAGGACGAGCCCGAAGTCGTCGTCCGCGTGCCCCGACCGGGCCACGGCCTGCCGGCCGGCGAGGGCCGCCATGGTCGGGCCGGTCTCGTGCTCGGCGGCGACGTGCACCGAGCGGAAGCCGTTGAGGGACCGTTTCTGCTCGGTGTACCGGCCGGCGGCGATGGCCTCGTCGGCGGTCTCGACGCGCTCGGGCAGGTAGGCTCCCACCCCGGCGACGTACAGATCGTTCCAGCGCATGTCCGTCCTCCCGTCAGGCCGCGCAGAGATACGCGGCGAGGGTCCTGGGCGTGGGCGCCTGGTAGACGCGGCGCACCGGGATCTTGATGCCGTACGACTCGTGGATACGGCGGGTCAGCTTGGACGCCAGGAGGGAATGCCCGCCCAGGTCGAAGAAGCTGTCGTCCGGCTCGACGTGCGGCATGCCGAGCACTTCGCCGAACAGCAGGCAGAGTTCGTTCACCCACTCGGATTCGGTCACTGGTACCTCCGTTGTCTTCCGCTTCGGCTTCGGCTTCCGCCTCGGCTTCGGTGGGTGGCTCCGGTCATGCCGCTTCGAGCCCGATGCGGCTGTGCAGGTCCTCGTCGTACAGCTCGTCGACGGACATCACGCCGGCCGCCACCGCGAAGTAGCGTTCCGTCAGTTCCGGGGAGTCCTGGATGGCCCGGAGCATCGCCATCCGGTCGGGCGTGACCCGCAGACGGCTGACGAACAGGGTGTTGCGGTAGCCCTCGAAGAGCTCGTCCTGGATCCGCTCCCCGTACCGGCGCAGCGCCTCGTCGAGCAGCGCCGGGTCGTCGAGGACGCCCTCGGCGGTGATCGCCCCGGTCAGCACCTCGACCGCGAGGAAGGCGTCGCTCATGCCGCGCGCGGTGATCGAGTCCTTGTGGTGCGCGGCGTCGCCGACGAGGGCCCAGCCGGGACCGTTCGGCTTGCGGAAGAAGTTCTGCTGGTCGCCGGTGCCGCGGAGCCGCTCGACGCGTTCCGCGCCTTCCGTCCGCGCGTACAGATCGGGGGCGGTCGTACGGATGTTCTCCAGGTAGTGCGCGAGGGCGTCGCCCCGCACCGTGTCGAACTCCGCCTGCGGGAAGTACGCGGCGATCAGGGTCGCGTCGTCGTTGGTCGGGATGGCGCCGATCCAGCGGCCGGGCCGCTCGTACAGCTCGAAGCCGGAGCGCACGCCCTGCCAGTAGGTGAAGTAGATGCAGGACATCAGCGGGTCGTGCACGGTGAACGGGGCGTCGACGGCCCTCGCGACGGCCGAGCGCATCCCGTCCGCGCCGATGACGAGGCGGGCCCGCTCCACGACCGGAGTCCCGGCGGCGGAACGGCACGTGACCCCGACGACGCGGTCGTCCTCGTACACGAGACCGGAGACGGAGCAGCCGTCCCGGAACTCCGCGCCGGCGGCCACGGCGGCGTCCACGAGGATCTGGTCCAGCAGGTAGCGGCGCGGCGCGTACGCCTCGGCCTGGCCGTGGGCGGGCACGGTGCCGCCGTCGAGGCGGACGTCGCCCACCTGGTAGACGGTGCGGTCGAGCGCCGGGCACCCGGTGGCCCGGACCGCGTCGAGCACGCCCCAGCGGGCGAGCCTCTCGATCCCGGGCTGATGGATGTAGTGCGTGGACAGGGTGTCGCTGGGAAACCGGGCCCGGTCGACGAGCAGCACCCGACGACCCGCCCGCGCCAGGAGCAGAGCGGTGGCGGCACCCGCGACCCGTGCCCCCACCACGATGACGTCGTACATTCCGGACCTCCAAGTCACGGATCTGACTCATGTGTTGTGCGGTCTGCTTCCGCTATCCGGTCGGCCGGGCGGGTCGGGCGATGTGGCCCGACCCGCCCGGCCGGGAGCAGGCACGGGGCACCTTGACAGCCGTTTCTCGAACCCCGCTCGATCACTCCTGGGCCGTCGGTGTCCTCAGCCGCCGGCGGGCGTGAACGCGCCGAGGTGCTCTTCGGCCCACTGGCGGAAGGTCCGCGCGGGCCGGCCCGTGATCCGCTCCACCGTGTCCTCGATCCGGGCGGGCCGGTCCACGGCCGCGGCCCAGTGCCCGAGCAGCGAGGCGAGGACCAGTGGCGGCATGAAGCGGCCCATCTCCTCGACGGCTTCCTCCCGGGTCAGCTCGTGCACGGGGATCTCGCGCCCGAGGAGGTCGGCGAGGACACCGATCTGCTCGGTGAAGGACAGCGACTCGGGACCGCTGAGGGTGAGGATCCGGCCCGCGACGGCCGGATCGCCGAGCGCGGCGACGGCGACGTCCGCGATGTCGTCCTCGTGCACGGGCACGGTGTGGGCGCGCGCGTACGGCAGCCGTACGGGCTGTCCGCCGCGGATGGCGGCGCTCCAGCCGTACGCGTTGCCCGCGAAGGCACCGGGCCGCAGCACCGTGGCCGACAGCGCCGACGCCGCGAGGGACTCCTCCACCGCCGCGTGGAACTGCCCCAGCGGGTCCGTGGCCGCCCCTGGTCCGCCGACCGTCGAGGAGGACAGCAGGACGGCGTGCCGGACCCCGGCGCGCGCGGCCGCGGCGAACAGCTCCTTGGCCCCGTCGGGTTCGGCGTAGAGGAAGGCCTGGTCCACGCCGTCGAGCGCGGCGTCGAAGGTCTCCGGGCGGTTGAGGTCGAGGGGGACGACGTCCACTCCGGCGGGGGCGTCCAGCTCGCCAGGGGTGCGGCTGGAGGCGCGTACGGGCCGCCCGGCGGCGTGTAAGCGGGCGAGGACGCGACGTCCCACGTTGCCGCGGGCGCCGGTTACCAGGATGGTCATGCTGTACTCCTGTCGATGCGGTTCCGGCTCGGTCGGGGGGAGCCCGGCCGGCGGGCGCGCCGCCCGCCGGGCCCTATACGGAGCCGGTGGTTCAGTGAACCGGCCCGCACTCGCGCGCGCCTTGATCCACCAGGGGATCTGTTCGATTCCGCCGCTGGTCGACGGCCTGCGGGCCGGCCTCCTCCACCGCCGGTCGAGGGCCCTGCCTCACCCTGCCGCTCCCGTGATGCTCGACTCGTGAGGAGCCAGGCCGATGACATCGGTAGTCGCAGCGTTTCGCCGGCGGGTCGCCGAGACCCCCGACTCCGTGGCGGTCTCCGCCGGGGACGACCACCTCGCGTACGCCCGGCTCGACGCCTGGGCCCGGGAGGTGGCCCGCGTCCTGGCCGGGACGGCGGGCGTACGCGCGGGCGACCGGGTCGCCGTCTGCCTGGACCGCTCCCCCGGGCTCGTCGCCGCGCTGCTCGGCGTCCTCACGGCCGGCGCGGCGTTCGTCCCGCTCTCGGTCGACGACCCGGCGGCGCGGGTGGCCGAGGTGCTCGGGGACGCCGGGGCGAGCGCCGTCCTGTGCGGGCCGGACGACGCCGAACGGTTCGCCCCCTACGGGATCCCCGTCCTCCAGGTCCCGGCCCGGCCGGACGGCCCGGCGGCGGAAGCCCCCGAAGCGGAAGCCCCCGTAGCGGACGGCGTCACGGCAGACGTACCCGTGGCCGACGTCCCCCTCCCGGAGACGGCCGGCGACGACCTCGCGTACCTCATGTACACCTCCGGCTCCACCGGCCGCCCGAAGGCGGTCATGGTCGAGCACCGCAACATCACCAACCTGGTCACCGGCCCCAACTACGTCGACCTGGGCCCCGACGACCGCATCCTCCAGCTGGCGCCCGTCGCCTTCGACGCCGCCACCTTCGAGATCTGGGGCGCCCTCCTCAACGGCGCCCGCCTCGTCCTCGCCCCGCCGCGCCAGGTCCAGGCCGAGGAACTCGGCACCCTGCTGCGGCACGGCGGCATCACCGTGCTCTGGCTGACCGCCGCGCTCTTCCACCGCCAGATCGAGGTCGACGTCAAGGCGTTCGCCGGGCTGCGCACGGTCCTGGCCGGCGGGGACGTCCTCTCCGTCCCGCACCTCCGCGAGCTCCAGTCCGCCGTGCCCGACTGCCGGATCGTCAACGGGTACGGGCCGACCGAGACGACCACGTTCGCCCTCTGCCACCGGGTCGACCCGCACGAGGACCTCGGGCACTCGGTCCCCATCGGCACGCCCCTGCAGAACGTCGACGTCCGGATCGTCGACGACACGGGCGCGCCGCTCCCGGACGGCACGCCCGGCGAACTGTGGATCGGCGGGGCCGGCGTCTCGCGCGGCTACTGGCGCCGCCCCGACCTCACCGAGAAGGCCTTCACCACCAGCAACACGCCTGCCATGACCGGCCGTTACTACCGCAGCGGCGATCTGGCGGTACGGCGCCCCGACGGCGTCGTCGTCTTCCTCGGCCGCAACGACGACCAGTTCAAGCTGCGCGGCTTCCGTATCGAGCCGGGCGAGCTGGAGAGCGTGCTCGCCGGGCACGCTCAGGTGCGCAGCGCGGCGGTCGGCGTCCGCGAGAGCCATGTGGGCGACCGCCGCCTGGTGGCGTGGGTGGTGCCCGAGGGCGACACCCTCGACCGCCGCGCGCTCCGCTCGTACCTGCGCGACCTGGTGCCCGAGCACATGCTCCCGGCGGCGTTCGTGGCGCTGGACGCGCTGCCGGTCACCGGCAACGGCAAGACCGACCGCAAGGCGCTGCCCACCCCCGACTGGACGTCGCGGTCCATCTACGTCTGACCTCGCCCCGTACCGCCCGCTCGACCCACGTTCCAGCCGGCTCTGGATTGATGACGAGACGGAGACATCCGAAATCACCCGTCGCCCAGAGCCCTCTCGAAAGGACGGAGCATGACCGAACAGCCCCAGCCCTCCGCACCCTCCGCACCGCGGTACGTCGTGGTCACCGGCGGCGCCACCGGCATCGGCCGTGCCACCGCCCTCGACTTCGCCCGGCAGGGCGCCACCGGGGTGATCGTCACCGGGCGCCGCAAGGACAAGCTGGACGAGGTGGCGGCCCTGCACCCGGCGCTGGTCCCGGTGTGCGCGGACGTGAGCACCCAGGAGGGCGCCGACGCCGTCGCCGAGGCCGTCGAGGCCTGGGGCGGGACCGTCGACGTACTGGTCCACAACGCCGGCGTGCACACCATCGGCGCCGTCGGGGCCATCGACCCCGAGGCCGCCCGCGAACTCTTCGCCATCAACGTCCTCGGCACGATCATCCTCACCAACCGGCTGCTCCCCGCCCTGACCGCGCCCGGCGGCAGCATCGTCTTCGTCACCAGCCCGGCCGGGCACAACCCGACCCCCATGGCCTCGGTGTACGCGGCGAGCAAGGCGGCCGTGGACACCTTCACCCGCAGCTGGGCCCTGGAACTGGCCCCCCGGGGCATCCGTGTGAACGCGGTGGCGCCGGGCTGGGTGCGGACCGAGGTGTACGAGTCCCACGGCATGACCACCGAGCAGGTGGACGAGCTCTTCCAGCAGGCCGCCACGAGCGTGCCGATGGGCGTGACCGGCGTCCCGGAGGACGTGTCGCGCTGGATCACCCTGCTCGCCGCACCGGGCAGCGCCTGGATGACGGGCCAGATCCTCACGATGGACGGCGGCGCGGACCTGGTGCGGGCACGCCAGGTCTGACCGCGTTCCCCACTCACGCCAACGGAAGGACGGCGACGCGCGATGTCGCAGACAGCGAACGAGCACCACCAGAACGGCTCCTCCCGCCCCGCGCCGGGCGCGGTCCTCACACCCGAGGCCCTGTTCCACACAGGCCTGGTGGTGGAGAACCTCGAATCGGCGATGAAGTCCCTGAGCGAACTGGCCGGCTACCACTGGACCACCGTCATGGAACTCCAGGTCACGGCCCGCACCCCGCACGGCCGGCAGCACGCCGCCCAGCGCTTCGTGCTCTCGGTCGAGGAGCCCCGGCTCGAACTCGTCGAGGCGATCCCCGGCACGGTCTGGGTCTCCGACGGCAGCAACGGCGCGCACCACGTGGGCTATTGGGCCGAGGACGAGCGCATCGAGGAGATCTCCGCGGCTCTCGTGGACCTGGGCCTCGACGTCGAGGCCTCCAACGACTTCGAGGCCGACGGCAAGCTGACGTGGGTCTACCACCGCGGCCTCGGCGGCATCCGCGTCGAGCTGCTCAACACCCTGATGAAGCCCTCGATGGACGCCTGGATCGCCGGCACGGACCCGACCGAGGTCCAACGCGACGCCCCGATCAGCTGACCCCCGGCCCCACCCCACCCCGCACACCGCGAAGGCCCCCACCCGGAGGATCCGGGCGGGGGCCTTCGCGTCCGCTCAGCCGGACCCCGGTCACTGACGGCCTGGCGACGATCACACGAATCGACGCGAGCCGGCTGTGTGCCACCGCGTTGGAGACCAACTCGGTGATCACTACGCCCGCGTCGTCGCTCAGCGACTCCAGACCCCAGACGGCCAGCGCCGTCCTGACCAGCCGGCGGGCGACTGCCGCGCTCTGCGGTTCGCGCGGGAGGGTCTGCGAGTACACGGGATGCCCTGTGGGGCGAGACATCACAGTCATCAGGACCTGTTCACGGGTGGGTGGACCGCTCACGGTCTTCCGAGGAGCGGCGGGGCCTCGATTCCGTGAACGACCGACGGAGCTGCGCCAGGAGGAAACATCCCGCACGTACGCGTCCATTCCGACCGGAAATTCCGGTCACTCACACTCACGTACTGAATACGGGTCGCTACCGTGGGTACATGGAGGGCAACGAGCACCTCGCCAGCGCCATGCGGGAGCACGGCTTCAAGCAGCATGAGTTGGCCGACGCGGTCAACAGCCGCCTGATCGACAAGGGGTACAAGGGCACGGTCGGCGAGCGCACGGTCCGGAACTGGCTGACCGGCACGACCAAGTGGCCTCACCCTCGGCAACGGGACGCGCTGGAGGCGGTGTTCCGCCGCACAGCCGAGGAGCTGGGCTTCCGTCCACCAGTAAGAAAACGCCCCTCGACTCCCTTGGAGGATTCCGTGGATCGGAGGAACTTCCTCACCGGTGCCGGCGGAACGATGGTCGCGGCGGCCGCCCCGTTCCTGGGTGCCCCTCCACAGGTGGGCACCTCCGATGTCATCCGGCTCCGCAGCGGGCTGGACAACCTGATGGCGGTGGACGACACGAGGGGCGGCCACGAAGCCCTTGAACGGGCCGCCTTGGCCGGGGCGGCCGAAGCGCTGGAGAAGCAGAAGCTCGGCGCCACCCAGCGCATCCGCCGACGCCTCTATACGGTGGCCGCCGACTACACCGCGGCAGCGGCCTGGAGCGCTCTCGACGCCCGCCGGGGCGACCGGGCCCAAGCTCTCCTTGGCCGAGCTCTGTACCTGGCCGGGATGGGCCGGGACTCGGGTGCGGAACTGTGCACCTGGAACCTGTACGCGATGCTGGCCCGCCAACGCGACGAGCGCACGCAGGCCGTGGACTCCGCCATGGCAGCCCAGTCCACGAGCATCACCAAGCGAGACCCGTTCTACGCCTCCCTGGCCCATGCCCGCACGGCGATCGGTCACGCGAGCCTCGACCGGCAGGCCGCGATCCGGTCCCTGGGCCATGCGTGGGAGGCTCTGGAGAAGGCGACCCCCGACGCACCCCGGCCAAGCTGGGTGGCCTTCTACGGGCGAGGGGAGCTCATGGCCATCACGGCTATCGTCCGCGACCGCATCGGAGACTTCGACCACGCCGAGGCGGCCTCCCACCAGGCCCTGGCCTCGATCCCGCCACAGTTCCGCAGGAACCGGGCCATGGCCACCGCCCGGCTCGCCCTCGCCCAGCTCCATCAAGGCGATCTCGACCAGGCATGCGCCACGGCGTCGGCAGTCTTCGAGCTGATGGACGGGGACCCGCTCCCCGGCCGGCTCCGCTCTCTCCTCGGCGACTACTACCGGGACTTGATCGCCCTTGCGCCGGATGCGGCGGTGTCACGAGAGTGGGGGGACCGCATCCGATCCGAAGGGAACCGAGCGGGAACACCCCCAAGCCGGAAGTCCGATACTTCACTCACGCCGATGTCCCGCGGATCCGCCAGGCACTGATCGACATCCATGCGGACGCCTACGCCGACGCCATGGACGACGAGTTCAACCAGCGCTTCCCTTGGTTCGTGGACCACTGGGGTGGCAACCCGGCGTTCGCCTGCGTGATCGCCTTCGAAGGGGAGACACCAGTGGCGTTCGCCTACGGCGCTCCGGCCAGGCCGTACCGGGAATGGTGGCGCGAGTACCTCACAGACGTCCCGGAGAAGCACGAGACCTTCGCGTTCTCCGAGCTGGCCGTGCGAACGGAATACCGGGGAACCGGGACGGCGAGGCTCGTCACCCGGGCGCTTCTGGAAGAGCGGGCCGAAGACCTCGTGGTCCTCCTGGTCGACACCGAGCACCCCAAGGTGCAAGCCGTCTACGAGTCCTGGGGCTTCGAGAAGGTCGGCGAACGCCGGCCCTTCCCTGACTCCCCGGTCTGCGCCGTCATGCTCGCGGAGCTTCCTCTCCGCCCATAAGAGATTGGGGTCAGGAACTCCAGGTCACCGGCAGGGCGCCCAGGGCGTGGTTGATGCCGCCCAGGTGCCAGGGGATCTCGCTCTCGGGGACAGCGAGGGAGAGGTCGGGGAAGCGGCGGACGAGGCCGTCGACGGCGACCTCCAGCTCCATCCGGGTGAGCTGCTTGCCCAGGCAGAGGTGCATGCCGTGGCCGAAGGACAGGTGCGGGTTGGGGGTGCGGGCGAGGTCCAGGCGGTCCGGGTCGGGGAAGACCCGTTCGTCGCGGTTGGCGGCCGAGATCGCGATCACCACGGCGTCGCCCTTGGCGATCTTCACGCCGCCCAGTTCCACGTCCTCGGCGGCGATCCGCGGGTTGCCGGCCGAGTCGGTGGAGAACAGGTTGACGTGGCGCAGCAGTTCCTCGACGGCCCGGGGGACGCGGGTGCGGTCCTCGGCGAGCCAGTTCCACTGGTCGCGGTGGTGGGCGATGAGCGCGAGGACGGAACTGGCCAGCTGGTTGGCCGTGGTGTCGAAGCCGGCGCCGATCAGGGTGAAGGCGAAGGTGACCAGCTCCTGTTCGCTGAGCCGGTCGCCGCTGTCGCGGGCCGCGATCAGGTCCGACAGCAGATCTTGCGCCGGGTTCTTCCGCTTGTCCGCGACGACTTCGACCATCGACTCGAAGAGGTTCGCCATGCCGTTGACGGAGTCGGAGTTCTCGCCCTGGTCGTCGACGGTGACGAAGTCCCGCGCGTTCGCGACGAACATCCGCAGCACCCGCATGGGCACGCCGAGGAGTTCGCCGATGACGGTCAGCGGCATCGGTACGGTGAACCGCTCGACCAGGTCCACCGGGCCACCGCCCAGGGCGAGTTCGTCGAGGATGCCGTCCGCGATCCGCTGGATCCCGGGACGCATCTGCTCGATACGGCGGGCGGTGAACGCGCCGGCGGCGAGGCGGCGCAGCCGGGCGTGCTCGGCTCCGTCCATCGAGATGATCATGTCGGGGGACGAGGTCATCGCGCCGCCGATCCGGGGCGCGTCCGGCTTCACGGTCTCGGCCCGGCTCAGCCGGGGGTCCGCGAGCGCCTCCCGGGCCTCCTCGTACCTGGTCACCAGCCAGGCGTCGACGCCGCCCTCGGTCCGCACCCGGACCACCGGCGCCTCGGCGCGCAGCCGGGCGTACCCGGGGGCGGGGCAGCGGTAGGACGAGCCGGCGAGCGGGAACACCGGTGTTTCCAAGGCCTGTTCGGTCGCGGACAAGACGGCACCTCCATGAGCGGGCAGGGTTGTGCGAAACGTAGAAGGGTCGACTGGAGGAGCGGTTGCCCCCGACTCGAACGCCGCCGAACCGCCAAACCGCCAAACCGCCGGGCCGCAGGAACACCCACGGCCCGGCGGACGGATCCGGCTCAGGCCGCCGCGTCGGCGGCGACGTCGGGACGGGACGCCCGGCCCGGTACGGACGAGCGGGCCGGCGGCAGCACGCCGTCGACCAGGTAGCGGTGGACGACCGCGTCGACGTGCGGGTTCCCGGAGAGTACGTACACCTCGTGCTCCCCGGAGTCCTCGACGGTGAGCAGATGGTGGCCGAGCCGTTCGGCCATGGCCACACCCCCGTCGTAGTGGTCCATCGGGTCCCCGTCGGCCTGCACGATCAGCCCCACCGGATACCCGTCCCGGCCGAGCACCGTCGGCTCCTCGGGCGCCTCGAACGACCGGAACGCGCCGACCCACGGCGAGGCCTTCAACACCCCGTTCCCGTACGGGAACCGCTTCCGGAACTCCCGCATGTCCTGGTAGTAGACCTCCAGGTCGGCGGGCCAGGCGTGCTCCAGGGTGATGGCCTCCAGGACGCCGACCCGCAGATCGCCCTCGCTGTCCGCGGCCCGCCACGTCTCCTGCCGCGCCAGCAGCTCCCGGCACCGCCCGGCATCACCCGCGCCGGCGGCGTCCCGCAGCCCGCCGACGAGCTGCCCGAGATCGGCCCAACGCGCCCGGTCCCCGGCCCAGTCGCCGACCGCGCCGTCGAACAGCGACCGCAGCCGTACGGCGTCCTCCGGCAGCGCCTCCAGCGCCGCGACGACGCCCTCCACCGTGCCGAGCACCCGCTCGGCCGAACCGCCGAGCCCGAAGGTGCCGTTCCGCTCCCCGGTCCAGCCGGCCCACAGGTCGACATTGCGCTGGACGGCGTCGCCCTGCTGGAGGAACTGCTCGCGCCAGGTCCAGTCCGGGCCGACACACGAGTCGAGGACCAGCCGGTCCAGCCCGCCCGGGAACAGGCTCCCGTAGACGGCCCCCACATACGCCCCGTACGCGTAGCCGACGAAGCTGATGCGCTCCTCGCCGAGTACGGCCCGGATCACGTCCATGTCGCGGGCGGTGTTACGGGTGCTGATGTGCGGCCGCAGCGCGCCCCCGGCCCGCGCGCAGGCCTCCTCGCGCCGCCGCATGTCCTCGGCGATCGCCGCGAACGTCTCGTCCGGCGGACGCGAGTCCGCCGGTACGGCGGGCACGGACACCTCGGCCAGCAGCTGCGTCGACGCCCCGATACCGCGCGGGTCGAAGCCGATCAGGTCGTACACCTCGTGCAGCGGCGTCCCGACGTACCGCCCGGGCAGATCCCGGCCGCCACCCCAGTCCCCGCCCGGCCCGCCGTTGACGGCCAGCAGCACCCCGCGCCGCCGCGCCGGGTCGGTGGCGCGGCGGCGGCTGAGCGCCAGCGTGATCCGCTCGCCCCCGGGGTCGCCGTAGTCACGGGGCACCTCGATCGTCGCGTACTCGACCCGCTCGTCGCCCTGATCCGCCCCGGGCGCCCACCGCGGCCGCTGTGTGGAGAACTCGCTCACCACCGCAAACCTCCGATCTCGTCAGACGGCCAGCGTCTCGGTGCGTCCTAGAGCAGCACTGGACCCCGGAATGGCCCCCGCGTACCCACCCACCACACACCTCAGCGAGCCCGCCGCCCCCACGACCGCACCCCCCATCGTCTGAACCCGCACCACGATCCAGACGCGCTCCACTCGAACTGGAGACCGCCTCGCCACAGTCCCCGCATACCTCCAGGGCCGCCCAAACGAGGAGCGCTCGCCATGGCCAAGATCACCTACAAGCACCCCGACGGCACCGTCACCGCCGTCGACGCCGACGCCCCGAACACGGTCATGCGCGCGGCGAAGCTCAACAACGTCGACGGCATCGAGGCCCAGTGCGGCGGCTCCGCCCAGTGCGGCACGTGCCATGTGTACATCGATCCCGCGAACACGCTTCCGCTGCCGGAGATGGACTCGGTCGAGGACGACGTGCTGTACGGCACGGCCTGCGAGCGGACCGAACTCAGCAGACTGAGCTGCCAGTTGCCGATCTCGGACGCGCTCGACGGCCTGCTGGTCCACCTGCCCGAGGCGCAGAGCTGATGGCCCCGCACGCGGTGGTCATAGTCGGCGCGGGCCAGGCCGGGGTGGAGACCGCGGCCGCGCTGCGGGCCCGCGGGTTCCAGGGCCGGGTGACCCTGATCGGCGGGGAGCCGCCGGGGCCGTGCCACCGGCCGCCGTTGTCGAAGGGGTATCTGACGGGCGATGTCCCGGCCGCCGACATCGCGCTGCGTCCGGCGGAGTTCTTCGCCGCGCAGGACATCGATCTGCTGGCCGGCGACCGGGTCGTGTCGATCGACCGGGAGCGGCACACGGTGACGCTGGACTCGGGGCTGCGGGTGCCGTACGGCGCGCTGGTCCTGGCGACCGGCTGCCGGCCGCGCACGCTGCCCGTGCCGGGCGCCTCGCTGGACGGGGTGTCGACGCTGCGCGGGCTTGCCGACGCGGAGGACCTGCGGCGACGGCTCGACGGCCCGCCGCGCCGGCTGGTCGTCGTGGGCGCCGGGTTCATCGGCCTGGAGGTGGCGGCCTCGGCCCGCGGCCTCGGCCACGAGGTGACCGTCGTCGAGGCGCAGGCCCGCGCGCTCGCCCGCGCCCTGACCCCCGGCATGGCGGACCGGCTGGTCTCCGAGCACCGCGCGCGGGGAGTGCGGGTGCTCCTGAACCAGGAGATCGCCGCGCTGCACGGAGACGACGAAGACCGGGTCCACTCGGTCGAGTTGAACGGCGGCCGGCGGATCGACGCGGATCTGGTCGTGGTCGGGGTCGGGGTGCTGCCGGACACGGCGCTCGCGACGGCCGCGGAGCTGCTCGTCGGGGACGGTGTCGTGGTCGACGAGCGGCTGCGGACGAGCGATCCGGATGTCTACGCCGTGGGCGACTGCGCCCGTTTCCCCAGCCCGCACGCGGGCGGCCGGCACATCCGCCTGGAGTCCGTGCAGAACGCCACCGACCAGGCGAAGTGCGTGGCCGCCGCGCTGTGCGGCGACGGCGACGGCGACGGCGACGGCGAGTCCGCCCCGTACACCGCGGTGCCGTGGTTCTGGTCCGAGCAGTACGCGCTGCGCCTCCAGATCGCGGGGCTCACCGCGGACCACGACGAGACGGTGACCGTCGGCGACCGGGACAGCGGGCGGTTCTCCGTCTTCTGCTTCCGGGAGGGGCGGCTGATCGGCGTCGAGTCGGTGAACCGGCCGGCGGACCACGGCATCGCCCGCCGGCTCCTCGCGACGGGCACGGACCTGTCGCCCGACACGGTCCGGCAGCCGGGCTTCGACCTCAAGAACCTGGCACGCCGCCCCGCCGCCTCGACACCTCGAACTTCCGTAGAAAGGCGGACCGTTCATGTCTGAGACCACACCCACCCCGGCACCCGCCCCGGCCCGTCCGGGCGCACCGGCCACCCCGGCCACCCCGGCCACCGCGGCCACCCCGGCCCTCCTGGCCACCCCGCGCACCCCGCGCACCCCGCGCCCGATCGCGCTGCGGGTCCTGGGCGTCTGGCTGACCGTGCTGGCCGTCCTGGCCGGCACCAGCGCCGCGGCGGCGGCCACGGCGGGCAAGCGCCCGCACCCGCGTCACGGCGGCACCGCCCCGGTGTCCCTGGTCGGGGTCTGGGACCTCATGGTCACCGTCCACACGCCCGACGGCGGCGTCTCGACCAACCCCACGCGCTTCACCTTCCGCGCCGACCACCAGCTGACCGGCGACGGGCCGCTCGACGCGAACGGGCAGCCGCTGTTCACGGAGACCGGCTTCTGGAACGCGAAGCCGGACGGCACCTTCGCCCTCTACATCACCCACGGCAGCGTGGAGGGCGGCGCGATCCCCGGGGTCGTCCAGGCCGTGCACATGGGCAAGATATCCGGCAAGACGCTGACGACCGTCGCGTACGCCTTCGTCACCACGGACCCGGGCCAGGCGCCGCTGGGCCCGATCGACGTCGACTCCACCGGCACCTGGGTCTCCGCCGTCCCGGCGTCCTGACGGCCGGCCCGGACCGTACGTCCGCCACGACCGCGCCCCGGCTCCCGCGAGCCGGGGCGCGGTCGTACGCGTACCTCCCCTGGCTCCGGACAACGAACGGTCCCGGCCACCGAGAGGGTGACCGGGACCGTCGCGTCCGTGTCTGTACGTACGGGGGGCCTCAGGCGCCCCACACCACCGGCAGGCTGGTCAGCGTGTGGTTGATCTCGCCGACGTGCCACGGCAGTTCGGCGTCCGGGTCGGCCAGCCGCAGGTCGGGGAATCGGCGGGTCAGCCCTTCGAGGGCGATCTCCATCTCCATCCGGCCGAGGTGCTTGCCGAGGCAGTAGTGCATGCCGTGGCCGAAGGCGATGTGCGGGTTGCGCTCGCGGGCGAGGTCGAGCCGGTCCGGGTCGGCGAAGACCTCCGGGTCCCGGTTGGCCGAGGCGAGCGCGAGCAGGACGGCGTCGCCCTTGGGAATGGTCACGTCGCCGACCTCGATGTCCTCGGCGGCGATCCGCGGGAAGCCGGAGGTGTCGGTGGCGAACAGGTTGACGTGGCGCAGGAGTTCCTCGACGGCCCGGGGGATCCGGGTGCTGTCCTCGACGAGCGCGCGCCACTGGTCGGGGTGGTCGGCGAGGAGGGCGAGGACCGAGTTGGCGAGCTGGTTGGCGGTGGTGTCGAAGCCGGCGCCGATGAGGGTGAAGCCGAAGGTGACGAGTTCGGGCTCGCTGAGCCGGTCGTCGTCGTCGCGGGCCGCGATGAGCTCGGACAGCATGTCGTCGGTGGGGTTCGCGCGCTTCTCGGCGATGAGGCCGACGATGTACTCGCTGAGCTTGCCGAGCGCGTGCAGGGACGCCTCGCCGCCGGCCCGGTCGTCGACGGTGGCGAACGCGCGGGCCCACTGCTCGAACTCCCGCAGGTCCTGCGCCGGTACGCCGAGCAGCTCGCCGATGACGGTCAGCGGCAGCGGCACCGCCAGCTGCTGGACGAGGTCGACGACGCCGCCCTTGGCGGCCATGTCGTCGAGGAGTTCGTCGGTGACCCGCTGGACGTTGTCGCGCATCCGCTCGACCCGGCGCATGGTGAACGCGCCGGCCACCAGCTTGCGCAGCCGGGCGTGCTCGGCGCCGTCGAGGGAGATGATCATCTCGGGGGTGGTGTGCATGGTGCCGCCGACCCGGGGAGCGCCCTCGCCGCAGGCCTGGGCACGGCTGAGCCGGGGGTCGGCGGACAGCCGGCGCACGTCCTCGTAGCGGGTGACCAGCCAGGCGTCCACGCCCCCCGCGGTGGGCACCTTCGCCACCGGCTGTTCGGCGCGCAGCCGCCCGTACGCCGGGGACGGGCCCTGGTAGCTGGATCCGCTGAAGGGGAACGTGCCCGCCACCGGGCAGCCGGTGCCCTGGGGCTCCGTCTCCTGGGGGGCTGTCTCCTGGGTGATGGTCACGAGGGAACCTCCGCTTGGGATGTCACGGGTCTGGCCTCACCGTAGGCAGCGCGGATCGAGCCCAAGTCGGCTCGGACTAGGGTCGGTTGAAGGGGGTCATGCGAAGCGGGGGCGCCCGGGACTCGTGGTCCCGTCCTGCTCACCTCCGGCAGCGTGGTCGCCGAGGCGTACGACGAGGCCAAGAT